>URYB01000004.1 GCA_900552085.1 uncultured Lachnobacterium sp. | reverse complement strand
GTTCCTCCAATGATCTGTCTTTATTTTGCATCATCTGCCTTGATCGAGTCAAGTTTGTAAATGAACTTCACGCTTCCGTTTACACCATCTGCTACAGATGTAAATGTCTGATAATCTTCTCCTGCATCAAGAACAGCTTGTAAACGATCAGTAAGCGGTTTGATATCGCCTTCGTAGCTGTTTACGATCTTGGAAATTCCATCTTCATCAAACTCAACAATTCCATCTGCAAGTTTATGAGAACCATCGTGTAACTCATCCACACCATCTACAATCTTTACAGTAGCATCGTTTAAAGCTTTGATACCGGCTGTCAGAGTCGGAACCTGATCTGCCAGTGTCTGTGTTCCTTTGCTCAATGCCTTCGCTCCGGTAACCAGGCTGTATCCGTTCTTCTGTACTGCCTCGATCTGTTTTGCAACGGTTGCCTTTGCGCTCTCTGCTCCGGTAACTGCTGCCTGACCGGCTGCCTGTGATGCTGCACTCTCACATGCACCTGCAAGCTGAGCTGCCATCGTCTTTAAACTCTGCTCCACGCCGGCTTTGATCTGTGCATTGTCTCTTCCTGCTTTCAGCTGTGCCTGGATTGTGCTTTCTGTCTTTGCAAAAAGTGTATCTTTTGCACCTGACTTTGCATAAAGAAGTTCTGCAAGCTGTGCACTTGTCATTCCGTTTGTAACTGCATACATTGCTGTAGAAGTCGGATCATTTGCCTGTGCGCCCTTTGCAAAATTTGTCTTGATTGCCTCTGCAACCTGATCTGCTGTCAGCTGGCTGGTTGCCGGCTGTCCTGCTGCTGCAAGAAGTACCTGTCTTACAACCTCGTTGTATACGGTTGTTGCGGCATTTGCATTGTATGCACCATCATATAAGGAAGTGTACAATGCACCGTCTGCTACAGAGCCATCTGCATTCTTTGTATAACGTAATGAATTGTAAATCTGGTTGGTAACTTCTTCGGTCTTGCCGTTCTTAAATTCTGCTGCTACTGCATCGGATGCCGTCTTCTGTGCTGCTGCTTTTTCCTTATCCGTCATCTTGGTGTTCAATGCTTTGTCCAATGTCTGAATGCCCTGACTGATTGTTGCGGCACTGCTGTTTAATGTGTTGACACCGGAAGCAAGATCTCCACTCTTGGAATACAACTCACTCATGCCGCTTGCATAATCTGCAAGGCTGCTCTGTAATGTATCGATTCCTTTTGCCAGATCAGATGAACCATCTTTTAACTTGGTGCTTGCATCGGATAACTCATCAATCATATCATCCAAAGAGGAACTGTCACCTTTTTCCATAGATACCATGCTGCCTGCATTCATAACGATGGTCATTGCGGTATCCAGTTTGAAATCCTTGACATCTGCAGTCACTTCAAAATCTTCCGGAAGTTCCAGATCATCTACGAAATCAGAATCCTCTACATTCAGACTTTCTTTAATTCCAGGAAGTGCATATCCGATGATAATGTTGTTGTCACCGTTGCTCTGTACTTTACCATTCTTTACTTCCACATTTGTAAAACTGTCATCGAGAACCATCGCTGTCACTGCTGCAAATGGAACTTTTACTTCAACTTCCTTGCCATTGATTGTCTCTTTGTAAGAAGAATTGTTTGTGTAATCAAAATGGATGGTCACTTTACCGGACTTGCCTGCCAGATCTTCCGGTGCAATTTCCTCGCCATCCAGATAGTAAGTTACTTTCTGGCTGACCGGAGCTTCCTCATCGGAAGTTCCCTGATAATAAATATCATTGCCGCCGGCTTTCCAGGTAAGTTTATCTCCGTCCTGCGTGAACTCTTCGTCACCCTTTACATTTTTGATATCTTTTAAGTTTGACTGATCCTCTAAAGTATCTGCCTTATCTTTGTTTGTCAGATGATCACTTACAATTGTGTTATATACTTTACCACTTGCATCGGAAATCAGGTAAACACTCTCGTCTTTTCCGATTTCCTTGTCATTCGCTTTAATGGAAACCAAATCTTCAATATCACTGGCATCCACTTTATTGTCACTGTCTGTTTTTGCAGTTGTCTCTACCGTTGCATCTTCCTTTTGGTCTGCCTGTACTGCAACTGCTGTCATGCTGCTGCCGAGCAATGCAACGGTAAGAACACCTGCTACAATTTTGATTGCATATCTATTTCTGAATTTCTTTTTTAATTCTGGTAACTTCATAATGAATCAACCTCCTATTTATTCTTGTTACGGAAACCTGCACTTGTTGCACAGATTACACGGTCAAATACCATCAGCATGGATGGAAGTATAAAGATAACGACAATCATACTGATGATTGCGCCTCGTGCCATCAGCATACACAAAGAACCGATCATATCAATGTTAGAATACAGTCCTACACCGAATGTTGCTGCAAAAAAGCTCAATGCACTAACGATGATAGACTGAATTGATTTACTCAATGCATCTGTAATTGCCTCTCTTTTCTCCATTCCGCGGAAACGGTTTTTCTTATACTTATTCGTCATAAGAATTGCATAGTCAACCGTTGCCCCCAGCTGAATGGTTCCGATGACGATCGAAGCAATAAACGGTAATACCGTTCCAGTGTATGCCGGAATACCCATATTGATAAAGATTGCAAACTCAATGACACATACCAGAATGATTGGCAGTGTAATGGACTTAAATACAATCGCAATGATCAGGAAGATTGCTCCGATAGAAATAATACTTACGTTCTTGAAATCCACATCCGTAATCTCAATCAGATCCTTCGTACATGGAGCTTCACCGATAAGCATTGCTGTGTCATCATATTTCTTGATGATCTTGTTGATCTCGTCACACTGTTTGTTTACTTCATCTGTTGCGGAAGCATATTCGGAAACAATGATCATCATCTGATAATCGCCACTCTTGAAAACTTCTTTGATATCATCCGGAACCATCTCCTGCGGAATGTTCGGTCCCATAACAGAATCAAGTGAAGCTGCCAGTTTGACACCATCTACTTTCTTGATATCATCGATCATATTCATGCTGTCTTTTTCGGACAGATCGCTTTTTGCCAATACCATATGTGTTGCACCCATATGATACTGATCGGTCAGCTTGTCATTACCAACTTTACTGCTGAATGTCTCCGGCAGTGTTCCGGTCAGGTCATAATACACATCGGTATGTGTGTAACCGTAAATTGCCGGAACTAAAACTACAAGGAATGCAATTACAAATACGATGTAGTGGTTTGTGATCCATCCTGCAATTCTGCTCATATCCGGAAGAATTACTCTGTGTTTTGTCTTCTCGATTGCCTTGTCACATACAAGAATCAATGAAGGAAGAATTGTTACACAGCCGATTACGCCGAACACAACGCCCTTTGCCATAACAATACCAAGGTCAAGTCCTAATGTGAAACTCATAAAGCACAAAGCAAGGAAACCGGCTACCGTTGTGATGGAACTACTTACAACAGAAGTAATTGTGTTAGAAATAGCATGTGCCATGGCACGGTTTTTGTCACCATCAAACCGCTCCTTCTGTTCCTGATAACTGTGCCACAGGAAAATGGAGTAATCCATGGTAACACCGAGCTGCAATACCGCCGCCAATGCTTTCGTTATGTACGAGATTTCTCCCATAACCACGTTCGAACCGAGGTTATATATGATTGCCATTCCGATACTGATCAAAAACAGGAATGGAACCAATGCGGAATCCATAGTCAGAGATAAAACGATCAGTGAAAGAATAACGGCAATCAATACATAGATCACACTCTCATCCTCTGCCAGCTTACGGATATCATTGTTTACCGATGCCATACCACTGACAAAGCACTGTTTGCCAACCAGATCATTGATTTCCTGAATGGCATCCATTGTTCCGTCCGATGACATGGACTCATCAAAGAGCACTGCCATCAACTGGCTGTCTGCGTCTTTGTTGTTGAAGAAATCATAGATATCATCCGGTAACGCTTCACGCGGAATGCTGAAATCCATTACCGATCCATACCAGATAACCTTTTTTACATGAGGCACATCCCCAATTTCATCTGCGATTTTTTCCAGATCTTTGTCATTCATGCCCTCAACGACTACGAACGAAAAAGCACCTGTTCCAAATTCGTCCAGAAGAATATCCTGTCCTTTCATTGTCTCGATCTCCCCCGGGAGATAAGAAAGGATATCATAGTTGATTCTGGTCTTTATGTAACCGATTGCTGATGGAATCAGTAACAGGAACGCCAGAATCAGAATCAGGAACCGACATTTAACGACTCCTTTTCCAAATTTAATCATAATGCTCACCATCCTATATATTTTTCATCGGACTTATCATATGAAAAAAGATTGAATATGAAAATATTCAATCTTTTTGTCCTGTATCAATGTAATATACAATTGTGTGCATTTGTATATTCTGTTATACATTCCTGTGAAATTGTATGTATCCTATAGTTCTTTGATCATGTCCATCATCGAGCGGGAAATCATGTACTGATAGGCTTCCGCCATCTCTTTCGGTGGCAGAACCATGTTCTGGTTGATCCAGGTCTCTGCCGCAAAACAAAGCGATTCTGCATAGTATGAAGCAATGACCTCTGGCGTCAGCCACTTGTGTTTCGATTCCTTTCCCGTCATCTGATCACTGATAATTGACAAAAGTACCTCTCTTACGCATTTTCGCGCAATACTGTGAAATGTGACAGGTCCCTCAAGTTTGACCACATGGGAATAAAAAGCCTTGTCTCTCTCAATATTGGTAAAAAGAAGGACCATCGCCTCCGTAAACATATCATTGCGAATCAGCGGCTGAATCGGCTCTAACAGATCTTTGTTTATAATCCACTCCAGCAGCTCAAATTTGTCCTGAAAATGGTTATAGAATGTTGGCCGGATTACTCCCGCCAGATCCGTAATCTCTTTAATTGTTATTTTTTCCAGTAACTTCTTGGATGCCAGCTGCTTTAAACTGTCTGCCAACAACTGGTCAATATCGTTTTTGTTCTGTGTAGCCATATCTTACCTTACTATTCATCAAATTCCATGGTTACAAAGTATCCTTTTTCCGTCTCCTTCACATCCACAACGGTTCCTTTACGGCTTTTGAGACGCTCACTCACCGCATAATTTCCGGACATGGCAATCGCATGTTCAATTGTGTAATAATAGGAAGTCGGAAGCTTTCCCTCTGTAACGGATAATTCATCTCCGACCTTGGTAAGTCCAGGTCGTTCCATCTTAAATTCCATCTGTCTCATTTATCATCATCGTCCTCAACAAAATTGACATCCACCGTAGCATTACGACGGGCGAAATCTTTTGCAGCACGGGTCGCACTGCATGAGATCCATATATTCGAGACTCCATTATATATCAGGATGATTCCCACAACAATCGTTGCTTTCTCCATCACTCCAAAAGCATCAAACACACAAATAAATCCGCAGACCAGACTGATGATTGCAAGAATCAGATCTGCACCCCAGGCATCGTATCCAAATTTCTTCGCCTCAATCGTTTCTTTGATGGCACGAAATCCATGGAACAAAAGCACAACTCCAAGTACGATTGGAATCAGGCTTACGATCACTGCCGGCTGAACGAGGAACCAGATTCCCACAGCGAGTATAATCACACCCATAAGCACGGACAATCCATTGGTAATAAAATTCAGGAAAAAGCTTCCCACATATACGGCACCAATGATAATTAATATCACGGCAAACACGCTTCCCATCAGATTGATCACACCATCATTGCAGATGATAAATATGAGTCCCAGCACGATACATAAAATGGATGATGCCAGAAAATCCGCTTTGATTCGTTTCAGAAAATCCTTCATATGCATGCTCCTTTACCTGTTTATTTCATTTTTAGCGACATTTATTATAACATTTCTGCATTTCCAGTTCAACTTTTCTTGTGAATTTGCTATAATGAGTGGCGAAACAGAAATGCCGCCTTTCGAGGATGCATAAAAACTTATCATATAGGAGTATCAAACATATATGGGAAAAAAAGAAGTAAAAACAAACGCTGTGCGCATCTTAGAGCGCAACAAAATAGAATATGAACTGATCAATTATGAATGCGATGAATTTATTGACGGCATGCATACCATCGAAAAAACAGGTGCTCCTGCCGAACAGACGTACAAAACGCTTGTCATGCAGGGAAAAAGCAAACAATACTATGTATTTGTCATTCCGATTGCTGAGGAAGTAGACTTAAAAGCTGCTGCCCGGTCTGTCGGAGAAAAATCCGTCGAGATGATCCACGTCAAGGATCTTACCACCATTACCGGTTATGTCCGTGGCGGCTGCAGTCCACTCGGTATGAAAAAAGCGTTTCCAACCGTCATCGACGAATCTGCCGAACAATTCGATAAAATGTATATCAGCGGTGGCCGCATCGGAACCACGATTGCACTCAACCCGCAGGATCTTGCAAAGGTTGTTCGTGCATCGTTTGCCCCGATTCTTGCCAAATAAAATTATGACAATTTTTCTTCTAAGATATCACGAATGGTCTGTAGCTCTGCGCCTTCTACCGGAGCCTGACCATGATCGATATGCTTCCAGTCACTTCCCATCTCTCCCAAAAGATTGCTTCCTGCATCTTTTGTCTTTTCAATGGTCATATAGCGTCCCTTCTCTTCCTTTTCATCCCATGCAAGGTAGATACGATAGCATGACGGAACTCCCATCTCACGACTTGGTAAATCGACACGGGCAATTGTCAGATCATCCGAAATATTCAAAACCATAACAGAAAAATCTTCCGGCAGATATGGATACATACGTTTCTGCTGATAAGACTCTTCAAATAACTGGTCAATGTATTCTTCTTTTTTCTCGCCCAGTTCTTCCATTACCTTTTTTCCACTTTCGAAGAAACGTTTCGGCAGGAAACCAAACTCGAACTGTTTACGCTCGAACAACACATACTGTTCCGGTGTCATCTGCATTGTTTTTACTTTCGGATTTCTGCGCCCCTTTTCCACTTCATCGATCCGCTTTACCAAAGGCATTTTGAACACCAGATTGTCCGTAAACGGATTGATCACAATTCCTCCGATGTTCTCTGCCTGTCGGCATGCAAGCTCATTGATTGCCAGATATGGCATATTGATAACTGCCTCACTTCTTGGTTCCTGTGGAATCTGTTCCTTGGATGTATATGCCGGGAAAAACAGACCATTCTCCTGACTGTTGATCAGACATGGAACCGGCTGCTTCTGTTCATTGATATTTGCCGGTACCAGAAGTCTGCATTTGCGGGCGATTTCGATGAGCTGATTTAAATTGTCACCGGTTTTCTCCTTTGTATATACTTTAATCTGCGCTTCAAGTTCTTCATTTTTGACATCAATTGTCATATTTGGATCTGTTGGTCCATTCTGCGCTGCTTTTTGATTATTATTTATTGCGTCTTTTAATTTTTTCTTGTCAATCATGTGTTAACTCTCCTAAACCCACACCATATTCTGTATGCTGTATCGCATACTTCATTATTTTATCATACATTATCCTTCATGTACAATGAAATGATGGAACTATTACCATTAAATAACGTAAAACCAGGACTCGTCCTGTTCCGCCTGATGCAATGACTCATCATCACTGTGATATATCAGTTCCTGATTCTTTACACTGACTTTTGTTCCCTTGCTGACAGACTTCGTAATAAAAGCATTTCCACCTACAACAACGCCCTCTTCAATCACGGTATTTCCACCAAGGATGGATGCCCCTGAGTAAATCGTTACATTGTCGCAAATGGTTGGATGACGTCTCACATGGCGCAGTTTCTGTCCACCCTTGGTAGACAAAGCACCGAGTGTTACACCTTGATACAGTTTTACATGCTCACCGATCACCGTTGTCTCACCGACAACAATACCGGTACCATGATCGATAAAGAAATATTTTCCAATGGTTGCACCTGGATGAATATCAATTCCGGTTTTACTGTGTGCATGCTCAGTCATCATACGCGGAATGAGCGGCACTTTCAGCAGAAACAGTTCATGCGCAAGGCGATATACAGTAATTGCATACAGTCCCGGGTAAGAGAATATGATTTCTTCCTTGCTGCTTGCCGCCGGATCTCCGTCCAAAGCCGCCTGCAGATCCGTATCCAGATACTCACGGATTTTTGGAATCGTCTTAAGGAAAGCAACCGATGCATTCTGTGCGAACTCTTCCAATTCTTCCTCCTGCTCCTCCGAAAATGCTTTCGTGTATTTCATCACGACCATAATCTGCTTATTCAGATGGAACAGTACATCCTCGATCAATGTGGAAACTGTATGGCTAAGATTATAAATTTTATGGCTTTTTTCCCGGAAAAATCCCGGATAAACAATTGCCAGCAAATGATCTAAAATTGCAATAATCTCATTTTTGTCCGGCTGATTATAAATATCATTTTTATCGATTGCACGCTCCTTTTTATAATCATCCAGTATGTCTGTCAATATTCCATCTACTTCACGTTCAATTATATTCTTCATGATAACCTCCATCTTCTCCGGGTTTTAACTGCACAATAATAATCGCAGCAAACATAAATACACATCCGACCAATTCTCTTTTTGTCAGTGTCTGATGTAAAATGATCCATCCAGCCAACACCGAAATTACGGACTCTAAACTCATAATCAACGATGCAACGGTTGGATTTAATCCTTTCTGTGCAACAATCTGTAAGGTATAAGCCACGCCGTTGGAAAGAATACCTGCATATAAAATCGGCATCCATGCCGCCGCAAGTTGCGCGAAATGCGGATGTTCAAACAATAGCATCGGCACACAGGAACAGATTCCACAAACCAGAAACTGTAGACTTGCCAGTTTCACACAATCCACTTTCGGTGCAAAATGATCTACCGACAGAATCTGTAAAGAAAATGCCAATGCACATAAAATTGTAAAAATATCGCCTTTTCCAATTGAAAAGTTTCCACCGGTCATACAAAGCAGATACAGTCCACACACCGCCAGTACCACGGAAATCACTTTTCGTATATCAATTCCCTTGTGGAGAAAAATTCCAAGAATCGGTACCAGCACAATATACATGGCTGTCACAAATCCCGACTTACCGACCGTGCTGTACTGCAATCCAATCTGCTGCAGGTTGGTGGCGATACAAAGGAATACTCCGCAAATGATTCCACCCACCAGCAAATTTTTCTTCTTGTGCTTATCCACTTCAGGCCTCTTCTGTTCGGTCCCCACAGCGGTTTCTTTTCTTGTCCGAAACCAGATGACCGGCAGAAGTACTGCCGCACCGATCAGAGAACGGGAGGCAGTAAAAGTAAACGGCCCTACATAATCCATTCCGACACTCTGCGCCACAAATGCCACGCCCCAGATGAGTGCTGTCAAAAGCAGCAACAGGGAATGCCTTAATTGTGTACTCATAAAATCAAATCCTCTCTCTGCTGTCTATGCCTGCTGTTCCTGCGAACATCGTTTCCAGATCATATAGGTCACATAACATACCATAGCAGCAAGGATTCCGACTAATAATTCGGTCAAAATATTATCTAAAAAGTTTCCTGCGAGCACTGTCACGAAATCGACAATGAAATGAATTTCAAATGCCAGAGCAATAAGCCATTTCTTTCCGTAGCGAATTGCTGTATACATAAGCATGGATAATGCGATCTGAATTGCAATGGCAAAAATACGTTCCACGCCTGCCAGATAAAATTCGTATGGTGCTGTCGTCCACAATGCTTTGATACTGCTCAGTGCTGTACTCTGCGTCTTTGCATCCAAAGCTTTCAGTGTCGTTTCGATCGAACCACTGTTGATCATGATCGAAGTCGTAAGATTGTTGATACAGGTAATACCAATCAAAAGAATAGACTCTGCGCCCCCATGACCGATTCCATACATAAACGCATTGGCATCATTCAACCGTACTTTCTGTCTCTTTGAAAATGTATTCATCGCAATGAGCCGACCGGTCTCTTCAAACACGGCTGCTGCAAGTCCGCTATACAAAGCATAAAGAAATACATTTCCTTTCAGGACATCCCCGGCTGCACTAAACACCAGTGCATGACAGGACTGCTCTAAGAACAATGCTGCCAGTACAAATACTGCCGCACCTATAAAGAAGAAATTAATCTGTGCTTTTTCCTTTTTTCGCACAAAAAGCATCAAAAATACGGGTAATCCAATCGCAATGAGCATTGAAACGATCATTCCAATGATACTCACCACGGATACATGACCTAAATCCATTTTGTCTTCCTTTCTTTTGTATCTGCCTCACACATGTTTTCAACGGGCAAATGCTATAAGCCCCATTATAACTGATTCCAAAAATTCATTCAAGACCACACATCTTCGTATAAATAAAATGAGATTCGCACTCCCTCTATCCTTAAAGAAGATACGAATCTCACATTTTGCTTTCTTTTATATGTTTGCTAACGAATTAGTAATAGCCATTGCTTACGCTTGACAAAAAGCCAACACCACCAATTGCCACAACAATTGCTACCAGAATAACTCCGATGATCAGCATGCAGAAATAAGATCTTGCAAAGTTCTTTAAGTTCTTATTCTTGGTTCCTCCAAATGAGAATACCAGTAACATGATCAGACCAACACATGGAATTGCAAACAGAATCTGATATCCAAAATATCCCCACATACTGATTGGACGATATTCTTCCGGAATTGAATTCTCATCAAACCCCATATTGTTGTTCATATATGGCTGATTTCCATATGTTCCTGCTCCCTGCTGGTTGTATGCATAAGAGCCATTGTTGAATGCAGCATTGTTGTCTGCCCCTGCTAATGGTGCACCACAGTTTTTGCAGTTTGTTTCACCATTATTGTTGTCTGTTCCACAATTTGTACAAAACATTTTCATTTCCTCCTAAAACTTATGTTGATAAACTTCTTTTACAGTATATCACATATGCAAAAGCCATGTCACGACATTTTTCGCCTGATAGCACATCGGAGGATTTCCCGGAAAGCACATCTTCATACGATAGATATAATAAAGAATGGTAATGATCGCAATCACGATAAAAAACGGCTCCCAGCAGACTTTATTTTTCCCAACAATATAGCGCATAACGCAGAACCAGATGAGTGCGGGCAGCCACAAAAATGCAGTGATGTTATATGCTGCTGCCATCTTCCAGTGTCCGGTAAGTATCGCACATACCCCTCTGGTCAGTCCGCATGCCGGACAGGGGAAACCACTGAATACCACAAACGGACAAATCGTGCCAAATACAATCTGCGTCACGCAGCCATACACGAGCAGCACAAGCAATGCCCATCTCCATAAATAGAGATCTTCCGTTATTCTTTTACATATCCTCTGCAATCTTTCCATGCTTTTCGTAGTTCGTCATCTTGGAAATATGATTTTCCTCATCCACAAAAACAACTTTCGGTTTGTGCTGTTTTGCTTCCTCCGGTGTCATCTGTGCATAGCACATGAGAATCACATGATCCCCCACCGCCACCTGTCTTGCCGCAGCACCGTTCAGACAGATCATACCGGAACCCGGCTCACCTGCGATTGTGTAGGTTTCAAAGCGGTTTCCATTCTCCACATCCACGATCTGGACAAGTTCGTATTCCATAATTCCTGCAGCTTCAAGCAATTCGGTATCCACCGTAATACTTCCCACATAATTTAAGTCTGCCTGCTTGACTACTGCGCGATGAATTTTACCTTTCAACATTGTATATGTCATATGCTAAGCCTCCACGATAAAGTTGTCAATGAGTCTCGTTTTTCCAATGTAAACAGCGATTGCAACAAGAACGGACTGTCCAATTGTTTCGGTTGGTGTGATGGTGTCAAAGTCAACGACTTCCACATAATCAATTTTTGCCAGAGGTTCTTTTTCGATTTCCGCTGTAATCACTTTCTTCAAAGCTTCCGCACTCTTTTCGCCTTTTTCAACAAGTTCTTTTCCAAGTTTCAGGCTGCGGCTCAGTACCAGTGCTGCCTTGCGCTCTTCTGCATTCAGATATGTATTTCTGGAGCTTTTTGCAAGACCGTCCTCCTCGCGGATGATTGGGCATCCGATGATCTGGACATCAACATTAAGATCCGTAACCATGCGCTTGATGACTGCAAGCTGCTGTGCATCCTTCTGACCAAAATATGCACGGTCCGGTGTTACGATATGGAACAACTTCAATACGACTGTCTGCACACCGCGGAAATGTGTCGGTCTGGTTTTTCCACAAAGTTCGGTTGTCAGTCCATTCATATCCACATAAGAACAAAACTGTGGTGTGTACATCTCTTCCGGTTCCGGATGAAAAATCACATCCACGCCTGCTGCCTCACAAAGCTTTGCATCCTTGTCGAGGTCTCTCGGGTAACTTGCCAGATCTTCCTTCGGTCCGAACTGCATTGGATTTACGAAAATGCTTACAACCACACGGTCATTTTCTTTTCTGGCAGCATCGATCAGGCTCTTATGTCCCTCATGCAGATATCCCATCGTCGGTACGAATCCAACGGTAAGGCCCTGTGCTTTCCATGCTTTTACTGTCTCTCTTACTTTTGCAATTTCTCCATATATCTTCATTATTTCTCTCCTTTCGAACCTCAGCCCATTAAGGGCTGACCTGCATGTCAGGTTTTCATAGAAAGCCTGACACATTTAATATAATTTATCCAGAATTGTCTCATCCATTTTAAAGGTGTGCTCCGGCGCCGGGAACGTTCCATCTGCCACTTCTTTTCGATAAGCCGCAAACGCTTCTTTCATCTGTGTGCCGACCTGCGCATACTGTTTTGCAAACTTCGGCACCATGTCAGAATACATGCCAAGCATATCCTGATAAACAAGTACCTGTCCGTCACAGCCTGCACCCGCGCCGATACCGATGGTCGGGATATTGATTGACTTTGTAATTTTCTCTGCCAATGCCTGTGGTACACATTCCAATACGACAGCAAACGCTCCTGCCTCTTCGACCGCACGCGCCTCATCCAAAAGTCGCTGTGCTGCTTCCTCTCCTTTTCCCTGTACCTTAAATCCGCCGAACGCATTTACTGACTGCGGTGTCAGTCCCAGATGCGCACATACCGGAATGGATGCCTTGACAATCGCACGAATATGATCACAGACTTCCAATCCTCCCTCTAACTTCACTGCCTGGGCACGTCCCTCTTTTACCAGACGGCCGGCATTGACAACGGCATCATAAACCGATGTCTGATAAGACATAAACGGCATGTCTGTGATCAGAAGTGTATTTTTGATTCCTCTGGCAACTGCTGCACTGTGATGAATCATATCCTCCATTGTCACAGAAAGTGTATCCTCATATCCAAGCATGACCATGCCAAGCGAATCCCCTACAAGGATTGCATTGACTCCTGCCTCATCGATCAGTTTTGCTGTGGAATAATCGTATGCGGTAAGCATAGTAAGTTTCTCACCTTTCTGCTTTGCATCCCGAAATGTAACTGCTGTGTTCTTCATAATTTTATAAGCCTCCTTCGCCTGCTTTTTCATCTTCTTCGTTTTTGCATCCTGTTGATTGGAGCAACGCCCGCATTTTTCCATAATCCACCCCGGGATTTTTCTTTTCTGCGATTGTCACAAGCTTTGTTCCAAGTGTGCAGTACATCTGTGCATCTTCCTCATTCAGACAGGCAAGATGCTTTTGCACGGTGCCAAGATCATCACGCTCGATTGGTCCGGTCAACGCACTCACACATCCGTTTTCGATCACGTTGTTTACGTTCTGCCGTACCAGCGTCGCTGTCGCCGCAATGGCTTCCTCTCTGGAAAATCCACATTGTTCGAGCAACGCATATCCACAATCCAATACTGCAACGACCTGATTGCTCAAAATGCTCGCAGCTGCATGATAGCGCGGCTTATCCTCCGCACGAATGCTGCATACCCGGTTTCCGAATCCTTCAAACATTGCCGACACGACCTGTATCGCCGAAGAATCCCCTTCCACGGTAAAAAACGCTTTTTCCAATTGTTCATAAGATGAAAATCTGTTACTGAACGGTAACATTGGATGAATAGACAGACACGCTGCACGCGTATCTTCAATTCCAGAAAATGAATCCGATGATAATGCGCCACTACAATGACATATTATCTTCTGCGCAAGAGGCAGATGTCTGATTTGTTCCCACACGCTTAAGATGATTCCATCCGGTGTCGTGATAAATATCAGCTTGCTGGCCGATACAAGTTCTGCCAGCGTATCATAACGCTCTGTCCCTGTGAATTGTGCGGCCTCTTCTGCCGCCCGATCATTCGTATCATAATATCCGAGAACGTCTGCACCATGCCCCACAAGATACTTTCCCATGGAACAGCCCACACGCCCCGCGCCTATGATTCCTATTTGCATGCTACCACCTTCTTTACTATGTAATACCTTACGGCTCTTCCGTCAGACCTTCTTAGAGTGTCCGCGAAAAATCACATCCGAAGTGACAACATTGTTCATCCGATACAGTTTCTGTCTGACTGATGCCACAAAACTTTGTGTGCAACGCCCAGAATACCGTTCGGATGAAACTATACCATAATATGACCCTTTTTACAATTTATGTATTCGTACAAGTACAATTTTTGTGATTAAAGTGTCAACGATCAGGCTTCACTCGCAACACTGCGCTGCTGATGCGCCCGGTCAAAAATACGATTGCACACAATGGTATACGCTGATGCCACAATATTAATTCCAGCGCGAAGCGCCACTGCCATCGGCATTCCAAACAATGAAGACGCTATCGAAAGCGCACCAAATGTATTGAATGCAGTCTGCCACTTATATCCGGCTGAGTATCCCACACCAATTCCGCCGATAATTCCGATCATACTGTACATAGAAGGTGGAAGAACCTTGTATAACACAATAAATAAAAGACATCCTACAATATTAAACATCCCTCGGTCGGCTGCACGCTGTGGACAATCCTCCGTAAAAGGCAAACAGACCGACATGCAGGCAATTCCAGCCCACATTGCTCTCGGCAATCCCAGCAGGGATACAATCAGCATTGCACTTGAAACAATAAATGTAAGTTTTATATACCATACATTTCTTGCAGAACGAATATCAAATTCCCGAAACAGATCCAGAAAAGTTCTGCGGTATGGTCTGTTTTTCTGATTCTTATAAAATACAAACATGCAGATAACCATTCCTGCTGCAAGTCCTGCCACACGATACAAATATGCTTTTCCTGTCACATCATACCCCAACAACAGCAGATATCCCAATACAAACGTTGAATGATTGTACATAATCACATTGTGACAGCCAAGCATCATAAGAAGCATGATGCAAACAATATTCACAACAAAGGCCCCCACCGGTGGAAGCATATTGGCCAGCCTTGGTCCACCCATAAGAATTGCGAATATTCCTGCGATAGAAATGAGCCCGTGCGTCGTCCGGATGCCGAAATCCGCCTGTCGCAACACGAGCACAGCCAACAGAACCGTTACTCCCACGACGCTGTTATCATTCCCTGTCAGTTTGCTGTACAGTGTTACCACTGCCACACAAAAAGCCATCACCAGATATACTTTAAAATTATAAATAAGAATGTGCCGTCTCTTCTCCTTCGGGTCTGTCGTATTTTTGATCAGCTGCTTTGAGCCGACAGAACTAAGCTGTAATTCCTGATAAAATGTCATTTGCAGTCTCCTTTCCCATAACCATCAGCACCTGCTGATGTTTAAAAAGCGAAGAGTACTATACTGCAAAATGTTGTTTATCGCAAGCAGTTTATAAAATTTTAATATTGCTGTATGGAAAGCACCTTTGCGAACAGGGTTTCATCCCCAATTACCACAATGCACAACCGTTCCCTTGTACGTGAAACACTTTGAAACAGCAAACGGTAATAACTATAGTCCGGATTCGGGTGCGCATTCCCCTGCAACACTCCATCCTCGTTATATCTGAAGTGACTGGTCAAAGTGATGATAACATTGTCGAACTCCATGCCGGCTGCCTCTAACACATTGATGTCCCCCGGACAATCCACGAGTGGTTCATCATATTCGATAAATGTATAGCCCCGTTCCTTTTGATAAAAGCGGATGATTCTTTCTGCATCTAATGTATTTGCTGCATAGAGAACATCCACATTTTCATAAGTAAAACGCTCGCCCTGCTGACGGTTCTTAAGATCGAGCAATGTCTGGATAAAAGAATTCATTTCCCGGTTGCTGCGAATGCGTCCAGACAGTTTCAGTTCCTGAAACCCGTGCAGATCTGCCAACTGTGCAGGGATGTTCCGCCGTTGCTCCGTTTTGGATAAGATTTGAAAATAATCATAAGAAAAAACGCATATTTTCCCTTCTGTCTCTGCCTTTTTCCGAATAAACTCCAACGCATTTTCCGACATTCGCTGTGCCTCATCGATGAGTAAAAAAACATATGCACTCAGGTCGCATTCCAAAAGATCCGACACACTGACGATGTCCACGTTCTGCATCATGCTGTCAAGAAGCTTATGTCCCTCGCTGAGCATCCCGCAATGAATCAGGCATACCCTGCCGGTCTGCGCCATCTCCTTTGCAAGATCGTAAATCAACAGTGTCTTTCCTGTCCCCGCAATACCTGTGATTCCCCAGAATTGTGCTCTGTTTGCATCCGCTTTCTGCGGATTCTGCAACGGATTTCTGCTTATCTCATCACAGATAGTTTTCTTTATCATCTCCTGCTGCTGCGTCAGAAAATATCGGTTTTCGAGAAATTCTTCCGGCATATTCAGTGGGGAAATCAGATAATTCTTTGCCTGCAGAAGCTGATCCAGATTGCCATCCTCATAAATCTGAAAACCTTTTATCGCCACAGTCAGTTCCGCAAAAGATGTCTCACACAAGGATTCTTCTTTGAGCGTATAGAGTTTCCCTGTCTCCTCCACATATGTATACAGCTCCAGTTGCGGCGCCAGCGTACCAAGATAATACCGGTTCTTTTGAAGCTGCCGCTCGATTTTCTCTTCGGAAACCGCCAGACTTTTCAACTCAATATTCAATACTTTGCAGTTCACACATACTTTTAAAAGATCAAATTCTTTTCCAATCTGCCGGATTGTATATGAATAAAAAAAGCCATCCATCTCCGGAATCGTCACACCCTGCTGCCATAATATATCTACCAGATGCCGCAGACTTTGGAATTCGTGTTCCTTTACCGGTACACGTTCATGCCTTGCCGACAAAATGTTTTCAAATGGTGTGTATGTATTTCTATTCTGATTTCTTGTGAGCAGATATAAATTTACGGGCCGCATGTTTTGTCATCCTTTTCTTTCACTCTGATTTTCTGTACAATTAGTAACGCTCAAAATTCAGATATCTGGTTCCCTGAAAGGTCAGTTTTCCAACATCTCCCTCTGTCAGCATTCCATAGTCCTGACCTCCAACATTCATTTCCATACGATCTCCACTTTCCACCTCAAACGTAACATAGTACGTGGTACTGGCATGCATCATAGCCGCATTTGCCGCATCATGATAATGTGTTGTGCTCGTTCTCTTGGCAACAACTGTTGCCTCCACAATCAGCCTTGGTGATTGATTATTCTTGTTCCACTGCCCAATTCCTTTTGCAAAGGTAAATACAACAAGTCCTGCTACCGCAATAAACATAAGCGGAAAAATCGTATCCATTGCATCAAATAAAAACATTTTCACTTTCTCCTCTCGACCATTAGTAATCTAAAATCTATGATATCAGACATTTGGTCATGTTTCAATGAGGCGGACGCTTGCGATTTTTATACAATTTTCGTAGCAAAATTGTAGCATAAACTTTAGTAGCTACTAAACCAACCGAGAGTGATCTGCCTGTTTTTTCAACATTTGATATAACGATGCATAAATGTTTTGAACCCATTTCCAGTTAAAATTCATAAATTTTCCCATCGTGCGATTATTCCCGATCAAAGCCTCCGTACATAAATTTCCGATTTTCTCCGCCGATGCCGTCTGTAAAATCTGCTGTTTTCGTTGATTTGTATCATTCATTCGTTTCATAAAAAAACTCCTTATTGCCCTTTGTTCAATAAGGAGTTTAGCACAATTTGATCTGCTCGTAAAAAGTAGAGGTGTGATGACTTTACATGGTTTGTTTTCCAAACATGGAGAGGTACTCCTGTGCTTTCTGACTTGATACGTTCAGTTTCTTTTGAAGTCTTGTTAAAATATCCGCATCTGAAAGACCAAATTCGTATCCGGTTTCGATAATTTCTTCTGCTCTGCCCTGCGTAATGCCTTGGGCTACCCCTTCTTTTCTTGTCTCCTCAAATACTGTACACATATCCGCATCTCCTTTCTCTGAAATCAAATTGTAATCCAGCTTTTCTAGCAATTCCCATAGCCAGTTTATATCTTCCGTTACTATAATTTGCTAAGTTCATCCATCATCGCCGGACGATTTCTATATTTTATCCTCCATTCTTCGACAATTGTTTCCACAATCGCAGTCCCGCCCTTAATACGCTTCATTCTCCGCAACAACGCTACCAGACTTGCATAATGTTTTCGATTTCCGGTGTAGGAAGCCATCTTATTCACTTCATCCTGATATTTATTTAAAATCTGCTTCGGATATTCTTTTTTCAGGACATTTTCATACGTCTGCACTGCATACAATCCAGAACTTTTTAATACATATGCAAGCAACCGGTCATATAGTTTTTCTTCCTTGTACATTCTGTCTATATGTGCATTTGCCGGAAGTTTTTTGAACAGTTCTTCTCTTTTTGTCAACCATTCCTCTTCTGAATATTGTGCTTTCAATTCTTTATAAAAGTCTAAATTTCCCGCACTTTGTTCAAGTACCAATTTCCAAAGTTGTTCGATATACGCACTTTTATTTCCCTGTAAACGATAAATCTCCTTTTTCTTTTGGTTATATTCTAAAACCAGCCCCTGATACGCTTTGTCCAATTTGATGCTTTCATCCAACACCTGAAGCACGCGATCGTAGTCTTTTCTTTCAAAATACCGGTCTATGCAATATCTTCTTACAGCGGAATTGTTCCAATATTTTTTGCATATTTCTTCCAACTGATCCTCTGGTGCATTTTTCTCTTCTAATATTTTCAGATAAGTTACCGTCCATTTTCCTACCGCATAATCTCTGCTCCAACCGGAATCTTTTTTCTCTGCTCTCTCAATCATTTCTTCCATAAAAGAAAGTTTGTCCTGCTCGTACTCCGGTTCCTTAAATTCTTCCATAATGATCTGTTCAATATACTCTTCCAGATAATCGATAACAGAACCATCCATATGCGTGGTAAACCAGATAAACATTTTCCTTTTATCCTGTGCATTCACCTTAGTAAGCAGCTCTAACCAAAGTTGATAAATCTGCTCTGCCAACATACTTGTTTCCCCACCGGAATCATCCATGTCGACATTCCCCAACAACACAAACATATGGTTCATAACATGAAACGCACTTATGTGGCTTCCATTGTCAATCATTCGGCGGACATCTTTATCTATGATTTCTTCCAGCTCCGACATAAAATCGTATGCCTGATAATAATTGATAAAATGATCTCTTCCCAGATAACGATCCGCTATTTCATCAATCTGTTCAAAATAATCTTCAACATCTTCTTTTGTTGCATATTTGTTTACCATATTCCGAAAACGGAGCAATAATTTCTTATCTTCTACCAGGACAGACACAAGAAATGCCTGCACAAGATCACTTTCTGCAGACGACACCAGTTTTTCTACTGCAGCTGATTTTTTCTTATAATCGCAGACAGTAACTGCTGGCTTAAATAAATCCGAATATTCCGCATCCTCATCATCGTCCATATCTTCAGGTTCATCTTCATCCATAATATCAGCAGTCCATTCATATAACACCGCTGCCATATGCTTACAATTATTTCCACCTGCAGCATAGGGGCACGAACAGTACATATCTGTAACTTCCCCGTCATTTAGGGAAATCTCAACCTCATAGTCCTCGGTTCCAACGACATCCGCTTGTATATCATCGTGTCCGACCTCCATATTTTCAACTGCACCGTCACAATAATAATCATATCCCCGTTCTAATATATGTGTTGCAAATAATTTTTTCCAATTCATATTGTTTCCCATCATCCATTTTCTTTTCAGGAACAAAATGCCTGTTCCCGCATATCCTGTTAATCATTATGAACCATCCATGCTTATAAATCCTGTGCCTTATACACAGCATAACCTTCATAATAATAACTGTGATCAATGCCTTTCATATACACTTCCCTATCATCAACTTTGTCCGTCAAAGCCTGCTTTAAAATGTATTTTATCTCGATATCTTTAATCGGGCTTCTTTCCATCGCAAGCAGATAATCTTCTTTATCAACAGTACTCCAATCAATGTCCTTGTTTACTTCTTTTTTCAATATTAAATCCAGCCATATTCTTGTGCTTCGTCCATTGCCTTCCCGAAACGGATGCGCAATATTCATCTCAACATACTTTTCAATAATTTCATCAAATGTTGTCTGCGGCATTTTCTCAATGTTCTCAATTGCTGTCTTAAGATACATCACTGGTGCAAATCGGAAATTACCTTTTGCAATGTTTACCGTTCGTATTTTTCCGGCAAAATCATAGATCTCATCAAATAGGTACTTATGAATCGCTGCCAGCATCTGAAAGGTTCCAACTTCATATTGATTCAGGTATTCATTTTCAAATAATTCAACTGCTTTTTTCTTACTTATCTTTTCTTCCATTCTGGCCAGTTCCGTGGAATCCGAAATATTGAGTTTATTTTCTAAAGTCATAATTATTCCTTTCCGAATACTACAATCTCCATACTTATTCTCTACTTCATTAATCTAATTATAGCAGTTTTCCAGAATTTAGTCTTATAGAATTCAAGATATACCAAAAAACTACTGAACCTGAAACAACCCCTTTTCAATCATATCGTAAACACTCATTGAAATTGAATTATTCTTCTCATACCAGCCATCCCCCATAATGCAGGCTTTGCAGCTATCCATTGCCGGTATCACCATGCCGACGGTTCCATCCCCCCTCGTTAAATACATCACATATGTAAATGGGCAGGCTGACATACCATATCCTTTTTCCGCATTTGCATAGCCTGTTTGAATATCTGCAAGCACTTTCCTGTCCTCACATACATAATGCTTTCCATCATAATTTATCTCAGCCCGGACGATATCATAGATATCCGAACGATTGAAATAAGCCGCATTTTTCAAATCATCTGCTACAAATAACGGAAATACTAAATCATAGTCAGCATCCGGATCATATCGTATATACCCAAGTTCCCCCCCAATGGATTACTATATCCATTTACAATATAACAGGAGTTCTTTTTTCCTGTACTTGTCGTAAAATTTGCCTCCGATCCAGAGTCATCGATAATTCCTTTATACAAGTCGTTCTCGTCAAGGGCATACTTCTTTTTTACAAATGTATTATTTTCGACAGAGTATTCATACATGTTTTCCTCATCCGACATAACATGTAAATATACTTTCGTTCCGTCTTTATTGACCGCTATCTCGCATGCATCATCCCCCTTTGTTTTGTCACAGCCAATCGGTTTTAAATCAACACTTTGTATGTATTTATGATTCTCTGTGTCGTAAACAAATAGCCCATAATAATCCGCAAAAATAATTTTATTTTCATCTGCGTAGTATAAATGCGTACCATCTGCGCCCGGATAATCGTCAAGGTTTATCGTCGGTTTTTGTCCGACAATTTCCTCCTGCTCTGTGCTTTTATTATCGACTGTCTCTTTCCGTTTATCGGAATTATTTGTATCACCCAAACCATTATGTCGGGTTCCAAAACAGATCACAGTGATACCGCAAATCAGTATAAGAAAAATTGCAATGCTGATTTTTGTCTTTTTATATCCCATAACTTTTTTCACCCTCTCCTTTACGCCTACCTCTCCGAATCCCAGTGGAACAAACATAATTTTTCTACGGTTCGTACTACATTCTAATAAAGTCTGGCAGTAATTTGCCCTCCACAAAGAATCCCGTCCGCTGATCACTTTTTCGTCACAGGCAAATTCCACATCTTTGCAAAACAGATAATATGCAAGCCAGCAAAGCGGATGAAACCAATAGATACTAAGCAGGAAAAACCCTGATATTTTCCATATATGGTCTCCCCGTTTTATGTGCATTTTCTCATGTGCTACGATGTACTCGTATTTATCTTTTTCAATACCTGATGGAAGATATATCTGCGCTCTTATTATTCCCAGTAAAAACGGGCGATTAATCTCATCACAAATACGCACATTTTCTTCTACAGCAACCGAACAGGAAGTCACTTTTCGCATCACAATACACGAAATAAGCATATACAAGAATAATACGAAGATTCCTGCCAGCCAAAGATAAACACATACATCATAAAAATTCCCCTGCACCCGGGTAGCGGATGGCGAATTTATGTTATTCCCAATAAAATGATTTGTGCCTTCATCCACCATACGCAAACCGGTTTTTACGATAACAGGTGCCTGCTCCTGACCACTGTATTCCACGATCTTGTCACCCGGAAGCAGCCCAAATGCACTACGAATGTCAAATGGAATTAATAATTTTATCCCAACCAATCCCCATAATAGCGGACATATGAACTTTGGCATTTTTCTCATAAAAACGCGGATAAGAACTATAACCAAAATCATAATGCCGGCAACCATTGCATTATCAAGAATTGCAGCAAATACTTCTCTCATTTTTCATTCTCCCTGATTTTATCAATCATCTCCTGTATCTCGTCAATGTCTTTTTTTGAAAGTTTCCTTCTGCTCGTGAACGCTGCCAAAAATGTTGGGATTGATCCCTTATAATTTTCATTTACAAACTTCTCGCTTTTGGCAAAATAAAATGCATCTTTCGAAATTACTGATATAACGGTTCCGTTGACATTCTGAAAAATTCCTTTTTCACATAATTTTTTCAGAACGGTATATGTCGTTGATTTTTTCCATCCCAGTTCTTTCTCACAGATTTTTGTCAGTTCTCCTGATGCTATTGGTTCTCTTTCCCATATGATGTCAGCGAACTTTGCCTGTACTTCACCTAATTCAATATCCATGATATTTTACGCTCCTATTTGGTCTATTCTGAATAGATTGGTTATAGTCTATCTCGAATAGACCGTTTTGTCAATGATTTTTCATACTAAGCTGTTAAACAAATAGAATACTGACTTTTCTGCAATTATAAAAATAGCGGGAAGCCCTATGGTATAAGACTTCCCGCTATTTTTATCTTGTTCTGTTTCATGTCCACTTTAGCCATAACACCGTATTGCAAAGCACATCCTGGAGCTATATCTCACTATCTCCTGGCCTTGAATTCTTTCTCTACATGACAGTGCTCCTGCTTTCCAACCAACTGGTTGCCATCGAAATCCAGTTCAATGATATAAGGCATCCAATCTATAATTCTTAAGAAATCTTCACAGCCAAAATTACTCTCATAGAAATTCAATATCGTGCTAAGGGCAGTGCCATGCGTTCCGATCACAATGTCT
Source organism: uncultured Lachnobacterium sp. (assembly GCA_900552085.1). Classification (GTDB taxonomy): domain Bacteria; phylum Bacillota; class Clostridia; order Lachnospirales; family Lachnospiraceae; genus Roseburia. The sequence goes on along the minus strand of URYB01000004.1, from coordinate 3,459 downwards.
TTTTCGACGTTTTCTGATAAAATTTCATTTAAGGCTTCTATGTTACGTTCCTGAACCATAGCAAGGGACTCTCCACCCTCTTCATGATAATCATGGTCCGCCCAACGTTTCTGAAACATCGCATGATTATTTCCATCCGGCCCTTTTTCACGCTCTCTAAGTCTCTCATCTGTTATAATTTCTTTTCGGAAAAAAGCGGCTGCATCTGCAATGGTATCCATGCTGCGCTTGTATGGACCACAGTAAAAAGCATCAATGTTCTTGTCCTTTAGAAATTCCAACACAATTTCAGAATCTTTCTTTCCTTCTTCCGTCAAAGGTCTGGTTCTGTCTTCTTCCCAGTCATGATCCGGCTGTGCATGACGCACAAAATATACTCTTGTCATTTCATCAACTCCATTTCATCTTTCATTTTTACAAATCCGTATTTTTCATACAAAGGCCGTCCCATCTCCGTTGCCTCTAAAGTGATCTGTGTTACGCCCTGTTTCTTTGCTTCTTTTACAAGTAAATCCAGTGTATGAATTGCAATTCCCTGTTTTCTGTATTTTGGTGCAGTATACATATTCATAATATAAGCCTTTTTCCCCGTTGGATTATGATAGGTCGGGACTCTGCTCTACCACAGACATATTACAATTTATTCGGATAATTCTCTAACTGGTGAAAAATCCCAACTACATTTACAACGTCTGCTCTCACATCAAAAACGATAATATAATTCATCTGCGATACAACTGCCTCACGATACCCTTTCCTGGCAAGATATGTATCTCTACATTCTGCAAATTGAAAAGGATTGACCTCCAGCCTGTCATAGATAACATCAATACTATCTAACAGATGCTTCGCTGCCTGTTCATTCTTTAAACGATAAATCAAATGATACACAAGATTATCAAGCAATTCATCGGCATACTCTGTAACATTCAATTTATAAGCCATACTTTGCCCGTTTTTCTCTGAGTGCTGTTCTGGCATCTTTTACCTGTCCTGCCTCTATCTGCTTTTCAGATATCTCTATATCTCTGTGCATGGCGATCTGTCTCATGGTTGACTCATAAATCTCCATGCTCATAATTACCATATCGCCATAACCATTTTTTGTAACATAAATTGGCTCCTCTGTCTTGTGGCACATATCAGATATCTCCGATGTATTCTTCAAGTCTTTAATTGGAATTATTTGTGGCATATTATACACCCCCTTATTTATGGTCTAATTATACCATAATTATGTCCTTTTTCAACTTAATTATGGTTTATCTGGTTTGAACAGCAGTCTCATCCCACTGCTTATCATGTAGTTCAAGCTGCACTGTTCCTCTTTTAATCCTACTTTATAATTTCATTTCCAATTCTAAGCAATTCCATGTTTCTCTCATTACCGTATACTTTTCTATTTTCTCCTGAGCTACATCCTCAAAACCTACCGCCTTATAGCAATAATAAGCGGATTCATTATTCTCAAAAACACCTAACTGCATAATGCATCTTATTCTGAACTGTTGCATAAAACGCTCTTGTCACCTGTGAATTCTTATCATAATCAACTGCTGTTGCATATATATCTGTGATTTTCTGGTAAAATCTTCTCTCACTTGCTCTGATTTCCTGAATCTCAGCAATAAGATGCTCAAAATAATCTTCGTCGAAAATCTGTCCATTAATCAATCTGCTTTTATCAAGAACATAACCTTGCTTTGTAAATGTATCCAACACTTTGGTTGCCCATGTCCTGAACTGTGTTGCCCGTTCTGAATTAATGCGATATCCCACAGCAATAATAGCTGCTAACGAATAAAATTTACTCAACTTTCCCACCAGTAAATCTGGTATAAACACTTGATTTTCAAGCAAAATAATTAAATAAATTGGTGCATTGACATAAAAAAGCACCTAATCTTTGGTATAATAAAGTCACCACAACAATAAAAACCAAGAAAGGTGCTGACTTTATGATAAACCAAATGAACACAAATGACCATACCGAAAATCAATTTTTTCATGCATTAAAGGAACTTCAGATTGCAAAACTGCTTCGCAGGGCCAATATCACGAAATCCTGTGGTGTTTCTGCTTATGAAGTATTCCAGTTTTTGTTGCTGCTGGTATTTCAGGGTAAAAACCTATTCCGATTCCTGAATTCCAAACACAAAGAACAGGCGGTCTCAAAAAACACATACTATCGCTTCCTGAATGAAGTATCCTACAACTGGGGCCGCTTTCTGATGCTCCTTGCGGTAAAAGTGACTTCTGCTTTTGACAGACTTACACGTCCGGAAAGGGTAAACGTTTTGATTCTGGACGACTCCGTGATCAAGCGTAACCGCAGTAAAAAAGTAGAACTGCTGGCACGCGTCTATGACCATGTGGAACATAAGTTCCAGAAAGGTTTTACCCTGCTTACACTTGGCTGGTCAGATGGGTACAGCTTTATCCCGACCGGATTCAACCTGCTGTCTTCTGCCTCTGAAAGCAACCGTTATAATGAGGTCTCAAATGACATTGATCATAGGACAAACGGCTATAAAATACGGAAAGCAAGTATGATGCATAAAACGGATGCTGCCATCCAACTTATCCGGAATGTGCTCACTGCTGGAATAAAGGCTGATTATGTGCTTATGGACACCTGGTTTACCACAGAACCAATGCTCAAAGAGATTCTGGAAACAGGAATCCATGCAATCGGCATGGTAAAGCAGCTGAAACAGCGTTATACCTATAACGGCAGACAATATACGCTGCCGGGACTGAAAAAATTCGTTGATTTTTCCGGTGCCAGAAATATCTTTGGTTCCCTTGTTGTTACAACCAAAACCGGGATTCCGGTTAAGATTGTATTTGTACGCAACCGTAATAAAAAAAGTGAATGCCTCTATCTTCTGAGCACGGATACTTCACTGAATGACGCAGAAATTGTGCGTGTTTACGGAAACCGCTGGTCAATTGAATGTTTTTTCAAGGCATCAAAATCTTTCCTGAAATTGGGCTCTGAATTCCAGAGCCATAATTATGGTGCAATGGTAAGCCATACAACCATTGTATTTACAAGATATATCGTTCTGGAATGGCTCCGCCGGAACCAGAATGACCAGAAAAGTTATGGCGAACTGTTTTTCATGTACTGTGAAGATATCCAGGACATGGATTTAACCAATGCACTGCAGAGCCTTATGGCTCTGTTTGTAGAACATATATCAACGCTTTCAGCAGATATCACATCTGTACTGAAAAGTAAAGTAACAGAATGGATTGCATCCCAAGCCTTATTTATTCAGGCTTTATTCGGAAATATCTGCTGGGAAAGTTGAGAAATTTATATTTGTATGTTTTTCCATTATCGGCAACTTGTGCAAAATTTGCACAAGTTGAATTTTCATCTAATTCGGGAGTATCCCAAAGTTTGTGTAAACCTCCAAACTGATGTAAGATAAAATTACTCAGTTTGGAGGT
>URYB01000003.1 GCA_900552085.1 uncultured Lachnobacterium sp. | reverse complement strand
GATGAAGGACATGATACTCTTGGACAATGTAGCAATATATGAAAAAACACGTTGAAACATTGTGAAGAAGTAGAAAAATATTTTTGTAATAATTTTATAACCCCTCTCATGAATGAGGGGTAAGGGAGTTGAAGCGTCAAAGACACTTTTTAGAATTTGTCGCAAAGTAGAATTTGTTGAGTTTATAGGCATTCTCACCATAGTGGATTGTGTTTTGCCTCTGTGCAAAGTATGATGGACTCATCAAAGACAGGAAGGGGCGAACCTTATGAACAAAGAGAAAACCGGAAAGATGATAAGGCAGGCGCGGATCGACAAGGGGTACACACAGAGTGAACTTGGCGATATGATCGGCGTATCGAATAAAGCAATATCCAGATGGGAGAATGGTGAGACGTTTCCGGATATCGGTGTGATCGAGCCATTGGCACAGATGCTTGAGCTGCGGATTCAGGATATTATCACGGGAACAAAAGACAGTGATCAGGATACCGCGATTACGGAAGTTGTGCGCGTTGCCAAGATACAGGGCAAGGAAAAAATGCGTAAGCTTGTCGAAAACGGAGTTGCAATCGTAATGTTGTGTTATCTGCTCATTAAAGGAGGTCTTGCTTTTCGGGGAAACACAATAGACAGTATGACTTATGCGGAACTTGCCGTTGTGCTGATCCTGTTGACAGCGAAATATATAATGGATCATCGAACGAAAGCTGTGGAATCTGATCGTTTTGGAAAGTGGATGGTTGCAATCAGTATCATATCCGGAGTGTATATGATCGCCGGAATGTTTATCAATACCATGATGATCAGCCGGGGACAGATGCCTTTTCATATGCAGCCATCTTCGGTCGGATGGTATCTGGAGGGACGGCTGATTGTTGTGTTCGTGATCAATTTGGTTATTCTGGTGGTGGATTTTGTGCGGAGAACCAGATGCGCGGCACCGATGGTTCATATGGGAACGTATCCGGTAGTTGCCAATATTTATCTGTCCTATGTGTATAGTGATATGCTGCATCGTTTGGATGATATGGCGGGATTTTTGAACCGGCTTGCTACCGGAACACTGATCGTGTTGTGTGAGGTGTTTGTTGCTGTGATAGTAGATATATGTATAGAAAAGCCAGTTTTGAAAGGTAAAAATAATTCGCATTAAATATGCTTGATTTAAGGAATAATTCTTTGCGATAAGGTAAAATAAAAGAAAAAACTTGAAAAAAATCCTATTGTAGAATGCAATAAGATTCAAAACAAATATTATTCCGACTTATTTTCAAGATTCGTCGAGGTAAATGATCCACGAAATCAGAGTTATATTGATTATACCGTAAAAGCCATGCTGGGAGTCCTGTATTATAAATGTATAGGTGGAATTTCAAGCATGCAGGAATTGAAAATTCGGAGGAGTATATCAATCAGAGTGAAGAAAAAATAAAACAGGATTGTGAAAGCAAGGCATTTGTCAGACTGGCAAAAAAGATAAAAGAGAGTTTTCTGAGACTTCCGATTATCATAACAGCCGATGGATTGTATGTCAGCCAGAATGAGATCATATTTCAGAACACAGATGTAAATCTGATTTATTACGCAGAAAGGAAAGTCCAGGCAGATGGAAAATAGAAAATCAGGGATTTAACCGCCAGAAGCATTGGCAGGCTATAAAATAAATTTACCTTTCAAAACTGTAGGAAAGCATAAATAGTTGCCAATAATGAGAAAATAAGATATAATATTAGAGTTACTTTACTATTAAGGGGAAAGGAGAATAACATTGAACGAAAAACAAGAGTTTAAGCCGTATATTGCGCCAGAAAAAGTTACCCCTGAACTTACCGTAACATCCATTATCATGGGAGTACTTCTGGCAGTTGTATTCGGTGCAGCAAACGCGTATCTGGGATTGCGCGTTGGTATGACGGTATCCGCATCTATTCCGGCAGCCGTTATTTCTATGGGTGTCATTCGAGTGATTATGAAAAAGAACTCCATTTTGGAGAGCAACCTGGTACAGACCATCGGTTCCGCTGGTGAGTCTCTGGCAGCAGGTGCAATCTTTACACTTCCTGCTTTGTTCTTATGGGCAGCAGAAGGCAAAATGGACAAGCCTAGTATTCTTGAGATTACGGTTATTGCATTAATCGGTGGTCTTCTCGGTGTGTTTTTCATGGTGCCACTTCGTAATGCGCTGATCGTAAGAGAGCATGGAGTGCTTCCATATCCGGAAGGAACTGCATGTGCAGAGGTACTTTTAGCAGGTGAAGAGGGAGGAGCAAATGCTTCAACTGTATTCGCAGGACTGGGTATCGCAGGAGTGTTCAAATTCATCATCGATGGTTTGAAACTTGTTCCAAGTGAAATTAATATCCGCGTAAAGGGATATGCAGGTGAAATCGGAACACAGATTTATCCGGCTGTAATGAGTGTCGGTTACATTTGTGGACCTAGAATTTCTTCTTATATGTTCGCCGGTGGTATCATCAGTTGGTTAGTATTGATTCCGGCAATCGTATTATTTGGATCGGATCTTACACTTTATCCTGGTACAGCTCCAATTGGCGAGATGTTCGCAAGCGGTGGAGCAAGCGCTATCTGGGGAAGTTATATTCGTTATATCGGTGCGGGTGCACTCGCAGCTGGAGGTATCATCAGTCTGATCAAGTCATTGCCACTTATTGTACGTACGTTCCGTGATGCATTAAAGAGCATGAATGGAACAAAAGAGGGTGGAAATGTTCGTACCAATCAGGATCTGAACATGAAAATCATCCTTGTAGCAATTGCAATTCTGACCATCCTTGTATGGTTACTTCCACAGATTCCAGTTTCATTACTGGGTGCAGTGATCGTAGTTATTTTCGGATTTTTCTTCGCAACTGTTTCTTCAAGAATGGTTGGTTTAGTAGGAAGTTCCAATAACCCGGTTTCCGGTATGGCAATTGCAACACTTTTGATTGCAACAATTATTCTGAAGGCAACTGGTGATTCTGGTATCCACGGAATGCAGGGAGCGATCGCTATCGGTTCTATCATCTGTATTGTAGCAGCTATTGCTGGTGATACGTCACAGGATTTGAAGACCGGTTATCTGCTTGGTGCAACACCAAAGAAGCAGCAGATCGGTGAGATCATCGGTGTTATCGCAGCAGGTCTTGCAATCAGTGGTGTACTGTATCTGTTAGATTCTGCATGGGGATTCGGTACCGAGCAGCTTGGTGCTCCACAGGCAATGCTGATGAAGATGATCATCGAGGGTGTTATGAACAACAACCTTCCATGGGCATTGGTATTCATCGGTGTATTTCTTGCTATCGCAGTAGAAGTTGTTGGAATTCCGGTACTTCCATTCGCAATTGGTGTATACCTTCCAGTACAGCTGAACGCATGCATCATGGTTGGTGGACTTATCCGTCTTGCCTTTGAGAAGTCTAAGAAGGAGAAGAAAGACAAGGAGCGTATGATCAGCGATGGTATGCTATACTGCTCAGGTATGATCGCAGGTGAAGGTATCGTTGGTATCCTTCTTGCCGTATTTGCTGTATTTAAGATTGACGAGGTTATCGACTTGTCCGGAAAGCTCAACCTTTCTGAGCCGGTAGCTACAATCGGAAGTCTGGTTGTATTTGCACTGATTATTCTTTTGGTACTGAAATTTTCTTTTTGGAAGAAGAAAAAAGAAAGTAAATAGAGATGAAGAAAAAAACAAACAAAGATCAACAGGAAAATTATCTGGAAAGAAAACCAAAGCGTCATGAAGCCATTACATGGACGAAGGACGAAAAAGGAATCGTTACACTGGATATCGAAAATACCGGCTTTTTCAACCGGCTGGCACAGAAATTTTTTCACAAGCCAAAGGTTACGCACATTCACCTTGACGAAATGGGAAGTTTTGTCTGGCCAATCATGGATGGTGAGAAAGACATCATCGCCATTGGCAAAGAAGTGGAGGAGCAGTTCGGAGAGAAAGCCAATCCATTGTACGAAAGACTGGCAAAATTCTTTCAGGTACTTGACAGTTATCATTTTATTACCTGGAATTAGGAATATGTGCGCATGCATCAAATTAAATACATTTGCCGGAACTCTTGAACTTCTTTGGGGTTTGTACTAGAATATCCTTAAGCCAATGAGGCGAATAATGATCATTATTTAAGGAGGATTCTATTATGGCATACGTAATTTCTGATTCATGCGTTAGCTGTGGTACATGTGCAGGAGAGTGTCCTGTAGGAGCAATCTCTGCAGGTGCTTCTCAGTACGAGATCGACGGATCTGCTTGTGTAGATTGTGGTACATGTGCAGGTGTTTGCCCTACTGGAGCTATTGCTCAGGGCTAATCACAGCTACATACAGGTAAAACAAAAGAAGCTGTTACATGAAGTAGTTCATGTAGCGGCTTCTTTTTGTTATAGTAAGAAATTGTTTTAAAGCGGTTTAAATAAATTCAAAGTGCTCCAATGCAGCAGCAATACCATCTTCGCTGGCGTTCTTTGTCACGTAGGATACTTCGTCAAAGAGCGATGCCGGACTTGCATTTCCCATAGCCACACTGTTTGGAATATACGTGAGCATAGGCAGATCATTGTTGCTGTCACCAAAGACATAAGCATCTTCCTTGCGAAGTCCATAATGATCCAGAACATACTGGATACCGGTCGCTTTGCTATATCCATGTGGAACATATTCGCGGAAATTTCCACCGCGGTCAATACAGGTAAAATATTGATCACTCACCTGACGAAACTCAGCAAGCTGTGCAGGTTTCTGGAACCAGGTGACGAATTTATCACATGCAAAATCCGGTGTCGTGTTTGGATCGGGCATATGATAATCAAAGCTTGCAAACTGTCGGTATAATCGAATCGCTTCGGAGTCGTGCAGAGGACGGCTGCGGTCAAAGGTAACTTCCTTGTAGGATTCGAAAAGAATATCCAAGTCTGCATCCTGGGCAGCTTTTAGAAGTTCCATCGTAATATCATGTGTCTGTGATACATGCAGAATTTCCCTGTCCTCACAGTAGATGTTGGTGCCACATCCACACACGAGTCCGTCAAATCCGATGGAACGGAAACGTTCTTCCACATTTTGAAAGCATCTTCCGGTATTGATAAACATTAAATTCCCGTTTGCGCGGGCGGCGCGTATAGCTTCGATTGCGCTGACCGGAATGGAACCATCTATTTCTGAGGTAAGTGTACCGTCAATATCAAAAAAAGCGATTTTTTTCATAAGTTCTCCTTGTGCATGTAGTATTCGATTTGCATTGTACCGCGTTTTCTGCGGACAGGCAAGAGAAGAGTTATAAAATGAATCATGTTGCCAAATGAATGAATTATGATACAATAATCTGCAGAGTAATGTGGAAAATTGCTTTGTATTAAACTTTCCAAAACAGCAGAGATTTAGAGAATATGAAAAATTATAACGAATTAAAAACCATTCTTCCGGGTTTGCAGGAGGATATGCCGAGATCTTTTTACATGATCGGTGAACTTCTGGATTATGGATCTTTTGAGCTTTGTATACAGGAAAAAGATGGTAGAAAAGAATATATTATTCCCTATATCATGAACGATGCGGTGGAGTGTTATCTTTCGATGGAGAATGCGTCGTGGCGCGGTGATTACCAGCCGGAACGGGAAGTGACGGAGGTGGAGTTGCTTGTCCCACAGGAGGACGGAAGATATGGGCTGATCGTGCATCAGGGGTATGACAATGTTGTTACCTTATGGTTTGAGTCACTTGTGATGCATGCGGCCTGTTACCGGTACCATGAAATCGGGCATTTCTGGGTAAAGGGGCAGGAACAGTGGCGGCAGTTGGTTTATATGGTCGGGACGATGGCGGACAAATACCGCTATATGGGATCGGAATATTGCAATGAGACCGAGATCACGTTGCAGGGATTGATTTATTTTCCGCCATTTCGGAGATGGTCTCCGGTGGTGGATGATCTTATGGCAGATCATTTTCCGTTGCGGAAGGAAGGCGTGGAGACAGCACTTCGTCTGGCAAAAGAGGTAAACGATACGGAATTTATTTCGATGGTGCAGCAGTATACAAACAATGCAACGGAGAAAATGGAAGTGAGTGTGAGCCGACAGCTGCTTTCGCCAAAACGTGAGGCTTTGTATCAGCACATCTATGAACTGGTGCAGAAAGCATCGAATCCGTATCCGCCAAGAGATTACGGAGAAACGAAGAATCTGGAGATCCGGCAGAAACGCAGACAGGTCGAAAAGGAACTGCACAGTTGTGGATATGTCGGACATTATCCGGAGTACCATAAGAAAAATACGCATGTGCTTGTCACGGAGGAGCAGCCATTTACAATGCTCGAGTGGGATGATTTTCATTTCAGGCAGCAGCTTATGGTGTCCAAAAGCAGAGGGAAAAAGCAGGGAAGGAATGCTGGTTTTTTCCGAGGATTCGGCAGAAGTGGTAAGATTATAAATTGGGAACAGTGGAGGTAACAGAACTATGATTATTACAATTGCAAGAGAATGTGGATGTGACGGAGATAAAATAGGAGAAAAGCTTGCTGAGCATTTTTCCATTCCGTTTTACAATAAGAAAAAAATTCAGGAGATTGCTGAAAAAAGCGAAGTTTCCGAGAAATTTCCCACTTTTTTCGGAGAGAAGGAGACAAGCGATTTTCTGGCAGCAATCGCGATGGATACGGACAGTGACGTGATTCGAAGTATTCCAAAGAAGGCGTTGGATGCAGTTGTTGCGGAGCCACAGGGGGTATTGATCGGACGATGTGGAAATTACGTTTATGGGCAGCAGGCAGTAAAAGTTTTTTTGTGCGGAGCCAAAAAGAAACGTGTGCAGACAATCAAAGAAAAGCATGCGTGTTCGGAACGTGAGGCGGCACGCCTTGTAGATAAAACAGATGAAAAGCGCAGCGCATATCACAATTATTACACTGGACAGGAGTGGGGACAGGCAGGCAACTATGATCTGTGTCTGGACGAGACCGCACTTGGCGTGGATGGTGTTGTGAAAATGATCTGTGCGTACATCGAGATCATCGCGGAAAAAAGAAGCTAGGACAGCGTTTGTATACAGTATGAGGCGGATTTGGTTAGAGTGAGGAAAGAATGGTTCGAATCAAGGATGTGGCAGAAGCCGTAGGTGTCAGCACTGCGACCGTATCGAATGTGATCAATGGCAAAGACCAGCGGGTATCGAAGGAAGTACGGGCAAAGATCCAGACGGCACTGGAGGAGATGGGTTATGTGCGGAATCGTTCTGCAATGATGCTGGCACAGACAAGCTCCAATATGATCGGTGTGGTGATTCCATGCAAAGAGGGTGTGAAGATTACGCTCGAAGATCCCTATTACAGTGAGCTTTTGGGCAATCTGGAATACGAGATCCGTGCACATGACTGTACGATGTATCTGATTGCCCAGCAGAGTGAGGAGGAGATCATCCGTCAGGCGATTGCCTGGAATCTGGAGGGGCTTATCGTCTGTAATATGGTGCAAGAGGAACTTGCAGGTCTGTGTGAGAAGTATCGGCGCGGTGTGGTGTCGATTGACTCCTATCTGAATCGGAGTGAGCGTTTTATCAATATTGCAACAGACGATTTCGGTGGTGCTTATGAGATGGGAAAATATCTGATTCGCAGGGGACATACGCGGATTGCAATGCTTGCGGACAATGATGCGACGGTAGATCATCATAGATGGATGGGATTACAACAAGCCATGAAGGAGGCAGGCTTTGTACTTACAGAAAAGGATCATTTCCTGTTCTCTTCGAGTGAATCGGTGCGGGAATTGCAGTTCGCACAGTTTCTTCCAGAGTGGAAAAATTATACGGCTCTTTTTGTGGCATCGGATTATTATGCGTTAGAGGTCAGTTCATTTCTTCAGAGTCGCGGCATTCGCGTGCCAGAGGATATTTCCATTACCGGATTTGATGACCTTATTTATGCAAGCCTTGCCAGACCGAAATTGACAACTATGAGTCAGAATATCGGGAAGAAAGCAAAGATGGCGGTGGAGGCATTGCTTTCGCTTTGTGAGAAAAAAGGAGAGGAAAAAGATACGGAAAATCTGTGGGAAGAAAAGTGGCAGCTTCCGGTAAAACTTGTTGAGCGGGAATCTGTCAGCGATAGAATGTACAAAAATAAATAGCCTTTTTATGCAATTTCATGGTTATGCGCATAACCTTTGACACAGGCAATTTGCCTGTGTTATTTTTTGAATAAATAGTAAGTATGATTGTTCAATTCAGGAGGAAGGAAAACCAATGAAGAAAGCATGGTGGAAAGAAGCGGTCGTTTATCAGATTTATCCGCGCAGTTTTATGGATGCAAACGGAGACGGCATCGGTGATATCAACAGAATCACACAGCGATTGGAGTATTTGCAGGAGCTGGGCATTGATGTGATCTGGCTTTCGCCGGTATACCAGTCACCGAATGATGATAACGGTTATGATATCAGCGATTATCAGGCAATCATGGAAGAATTCGGAACGATGGAAGACTTTGACCGGATGCTCGCAAAAGCGCATGAGCTTGGCATCAAGATCATGATGGATCTGGTGGTGTGAAAAGGGAATCGACGGATTCCGCATGGATGTGATCAGTCTGATCTCCAAACCGGAAGGACTGCCGGACGGCAAAGCCGGGGAGAATGGATATGGAGACAGCGGGTGTGCCAATGGTCCACATGTGCATGAATATTTGCAGGAGATGAACCGGGAGGTTCTTTCGAAATATGATCTGATCACCGTAGGAGAGGCGGCCGGGGTGACATTGGAAGAGGCAAAGAAATATGCCAATGCCGAAGGAACCGAACTGAATATGGTATTTCAGTTTGAGCATCTGGGGGATGGAGAAGGCACAAAGACCCGCTTCGGCAAATGGGATGGACAGAAGATGCCGCTGCCGGAGTGGAAAGAAATTCTTTCGAAGTGGCAGACGGGATTGGAAGGTAATGAGTGGAACAGTCTGTTTCTTTCCAATCATGATCAGCCCCGTTCGGTATCCAAATTTGGAAATGACAGTGATGCCTACCGCGAGGTTTCTGCAAAACTTCTGGCAACCTGTCTGCATATGATGCAGGGAACGCCATATGTATACCAGGGGGAAGAGCTTGGTATGTGTAATGCTTATTTTGAAGACCTTGCGGACTATCGTGATATTGAAAGCCTGAACGCATACAGGGAACTGACCGAAACCTGTGGTGTTTCCCATGAAGAGATGATGGGATATTTGAAACGCGTCAGCCGCGACAATGCGCGTACACCGATGCAGTGGGATGACAGCAAAAATGCGGGATTTACGACAGGAACACCATGGATCAAAGTCAATCCGAATTATATTCATGTGAATGCAAAACAACAGGTAGGAAATCCGGATTCGGTATTTTCTTATTACCAGAAACTGATTCGTCTGCGCCATGAAAATGAAATTATTGTATATGGCGATTATGAATTGCTTGAGCCGGAGAATGAAGAGCTTTTTATTTATACAAGAACACTCGGTGGAGAGCGCCTGATGGTGCTGTGCAATTTCACGGATCGGGATGTGGTGATTCCGGCATCTTTGACCGGACAGATTCCGGATGCGCAAATTATGATCTGCAATTATGTGGGAAAGATGGAATCCCTGTTGCGCCCATACGAGGCAAGAGTATATCGTTACGAAGTGTAGGAGGATATCATGAACAAAAAATGGTGGATGGGAAAAGTGGCATACCAGATCTGGCCAAAAAGCTTTGCAGACAGCAATGGCGATGGAATCGGCGATCTGGAAGGCATTATTGGAAAACTGGATTATTTAAAGGAACTTGGTGTGGATATTATCTGGATTTCTCCGGTATATCAGTCACCGCTCGTGGATCAGGGATATGATATTTCGGATTACTATGACATCAATCCGCTGTTCGGTGATATGGATACGATGGACCGTCTTCTGGCAGAGGCAAAAAAGCGGGACATGTATATTATCATGGATCTGGTTGTGAATCATTGTTCTGATGAGCATGAGTGGTTCCAAAAAGCAATGAAAGATCCGGACGGAGAGTATGGAAAACACTTCTATATTGCAGAAAAGAAAGACGGGAAACTGCCATGTAACTGGCGCTCTTATTTTGGCGGAAGCGTTTGGGAACCGATCCCGGGAACAGACAAATACTATCTGCATTCATTCCACAAAAAGCAGCCGGATCTCAACTGGGAGAACCCGGTCGTTCGTCAGGAAGTTTACAAGATGATGAATTTCTGGCTGGAGCGTGGCGTGGCAGGTTTCCGAATTGATGCGATCATCAATATCAAAAAGAAATTACCGTTCCGGGATTATGAGCCGGACCGCGCGGATGGATTGTGTGATATTGGAAAAATGCTGGCAGAGGCAGAGGGGATTGGAACATTTTTAGAGGAGATGAAGCGTGAGACTTTTGCGAAATATGACGCTTTTTCCGTAGGAGAGGTGTTCAATGACAAGGAATCGGAGATTCGTGAATACATTGGAGAAGATGGGCACTTTTCATCCAAATTTGATTTTTCGCCGGAACTTTGTGGGAAAAACGGCCGTTGGGATCTGAACGAAGATGTCACAGCGGAGATGTATAAAAATGTGATTTTTGACAGCCAGCTGCGCACGGGAGAGATCGGTTTTCTGTCAAATATCATCGAAAATCATGATGAACCTAGAGGCGTGAGTCGCTATATTCCAGCGGATGATCTCTCGGAGCAGAGCAAGAAAGCTTTGGCGGCGGTATACTTCTTCCTTCGTGGAATACCATTCATCTATCAGGGACAGGAAATTGGTATGGAAAACTGCGCATTCCCTGATATTACTGCATATGATGATATCAGCACAAAGGATGAGTATCAGGTATGTCTTGATGCAGGATGCACCGGGAAAAAGGCATTAGAACTCGCACACAAATTCAGCCGTGATAATGCCCGGACACCGGTACAGTGGGATGACTGCGATTTTGCAGGATTTTCTACACACGAGCCGTGGCTGATGGTGAATCCGAATTACAAGCAGATCAATGTGAAAATGCAGCAGGCACAGCCGGATTCCGTTTGGAATTTTTATAAACAGATGATTGCCGTATATAAAAATCCGGCATACCATGAAACACTGACATTTGGAAAATTTGAACCGTATGCCAGAGAACAGAAGAATCTTATCGCCTATTACCGCAAGGGAGAAACACAGACACTTCTGGTGCTGGTCAATTTCCAAAAAGAACCGCAACGCGTAGCACTTCCAACAGGGGAGGCTAAGGTCGTACTCGATAATACGGCATCCGCGTTGCAGGGTATATCCGTAAAAGAATCAGAGATCACACTTGACGGATATCAGGCAGTCGTGCTTGAAGTTATGTAGTAGGCACGGCATCGCCTTTGACTTTTGAAACCTTTTGGGATTTGTCTTTCCGGGAAAAAAGAGAGTGTTTTTTGCGGAGCTTGCTGCGGATTGCAGCATCGAGCTTTCTGTAGCGCTCCTCCTGGGACTCTTCCTGTTCCCGGAAAAGATAATTCATTTCTTTCAAGACGGTCTCTCGCACCTCCTGACTGATACTCTGGCTCAGTTCTTCGTTGTTATGTGCAATGGCGCGGCCGACAATGTCACTCATCAGTTCGCGGAATTGCGCCATGCGTTCCTCGGCGGACAGTCCGTTTTCCGCATCTTTGTGGCTTGACACAACGGTATGTCTGGTCTGGTAGCCGGACGGCATATTTAACAGATCATTTGCAGAATGACCATCGGGAGTGCCAGCATCCGGGCGATAGAGCGCCTGCGCTTTTTCCACATCCTGACTATGTATGATCATCCGGATGGCTTTCAGCTGATAGCCTTGTTCTTTCAGTTCTTTGATCTTTTGAAATTCCAGTATATTTTCGCGTGTATAATATCGATGCCCCATCTCATTTCGCGGGATGGTCAGATCGAGTTCCTCTTCCCAGTAACGTAACACATGTGTCTCCACACCGGCCATGGCGGCGGCATCGGAAATCATGTAACGTACTTTTTCCACGACATATCCTCCTTTTCTGAAATTATAAGTATATTATAGATATTAAGGTCTTATGATTCAAACTTTTTTCGTCGTGTTTTTACGACATATCTTGCAAAACGCGCGTTTTTTGTTCAATTTGACAATGGTGCTTTGTGTATCATATAATAGGATGAATGGTAAAAATAAGTCTTTGACAGAAATGAAAAGTGTGGGAGTTATGGAGACAATAATAGAGAAAGTTGATCCCAGACAGATTGACGAACATATAATGGAACAGGCAGGACAACTGATTGCGCAGGGAGAGCTTGTTGCATTCCCGACCGAGACCGTTTATGGACTTGGTGGAGATGCGTTGCATCCGGAAGCTGCAAAGAAGATTTACGCAGCAAAAGGACGTCCTTCGGACAATCCGCTGATCGTGCACATTGCAGAATTTTCCGATATGGAACGCGTTGCGCGAACCGTTCCGGAACAGGCCAAAAAGCTGGCAGATGCATTCTGGCCGGGGCCACTGACAATGATCGTATGGAAGAGTGATGCTGTACCGTCAGCCACGACCGGAGGAATGGACACGGTGGCAGTGCGTATGCCGAATCATCCGGTAGCGCTTGATCTCATTCGCAAAAGCGGATGCCTGATCGCAGCACCAAGCGCCAATACATCCGGACGCCCAAGTCCGACAGAGGCGCAGCATGTGGCAGAAGATCTTTCCGGCAGGATTGCAATGATCCTTGATGGAGGTCCGGTAGGCATTGGAATTGAATCTACGATCATTGACCTGACCGAGGACAAACCGATGGTGCTTCGTCCGGGATATATTACTCCGGAGATGCTGTCTGAAGTGTTAGGAGAGGAAGTTGTCATTGATCCGGGCATTATTGCGGCAGATGATACAAGAAAGCCGAAAGCACCGGGAATGAAGTATAAGCATTATGCGCCGAAAGCTGACATGGTGATTGTGGACGGTGCGCAGGATGCAGTCGTTGCAAAAATTAATGAACTGACAGCAGGGCGGCAGGCAGAAGGCAGGAAAGTAGCCGTCATTGCAACAGAAGAGACGAAAGAACAGTATGATGCGGATGTGATCCTCTGCATTGGAAAACGTGCAGATGAGGATGCCATTGCGCAGCATTTATATAAAATTCTCAGGGAATGTGACGAATTAAATGTGGGGGAAATTTATTCCGAATGTTTCCAGACACCGAGAATTGGACAGGCAATCATGAACCGGTTACTTAAAGCGGCCGGACATACCGTGATACATGTATAGAATGAGAGAGGGCAGAGTATGGAATATAACAAAATTATTTTCGTTTCGCAGACAGGAACATGCCGCGAAGCGATGGCCGCAGGAATATTTGGGGATTTTTCCCTGAAGCATCCGGTAGAGGTTGTGTCCCGCGGACTTGTTGTACAGTTTCCAGAACCGATGAACCAGAAGGCAGAGGCCGTTCTGATCAGTAATGGAATCAATATGGAGGGCTTTGTTTCGCAGCAGTTGACCGAAGAAGATCTGGCGGAAGACGCACTGATCCTGCCGATGGAAGAGGTGCAGAGAGAACGGATTCTTGAACAGTTCGAGAATGCGATTCCGGAAAATATTCATGTGCTTACGTCTTATGTGGGCGATGAACTGGAAATATTAGATCCATATGGAGGTGCGTTGCCGGCATATGGATTATGCTATGAGACATTGCGCAAATCAATCAAAAAACTCGTAAAAAAATTAAACGAAAACGAAGGAGAATAAGAGTATGGCAAAAGTAGTAGTTATGGATCATCCACTGATCCAGCACAAGATTGGAATTATGAGAAGAAAGGACACTGGTTCCAAAGAGTTCCGTACGCTGGTAAGCGAAGTGGCAATGTTAGAGTGCTATGAAGCGACCAGAGACCTTGAACTTACAGATGTAGAGATTGAGACACCAATCTGTAAGACAACCGTAAAAGAATTAAAGGGAAAGAAACTGGCAGTTGTACCAATCCTGCGTGCAGGTCTTGGCATGGTGGAAGGAATGCTGGAGATGATTCCAGCCGCAAAAGTCGGTCATATCGGACTTTACCGTGATCCGGAGACCGCAGAACCGGTAGAATATTACTGTAAGCTTCCAGCTGACTGTGCAAACCGTGAAGTATTTGTTGTAGATCCAATGCTGGCAACCGGTGGATCTGCAGTGGCAGCACTTCAGATGCTAAAGGACAAAGGCGTAAAGAGCATTCGTTTTATGTGCATCATTGCTGCTCCGGAAGGGGTACAGAGACTGAAAGAAGCACATCCGGATGTTGACATTTTCATCGGTGCACTTGATGAGCACTTGAATGAAAAGAAATATATCGTTCCGGGACTTGGAGACGCTGGAGACCGCATTTTTGGTACGAAATAAGTTTTCTATAGAAAACTTATCACATATTAAAGAGGTGTAGAATATGAGCACGAAGAGACAGGATTATATCAGTTGGGATGAATACTTCATGGGAATCGCGATGCTTTCGGGCATGCGCTCAAAGGATCCGAATACCCAGGTGGGAGCCTGTATCGTAAGCTCCGAGCACAAAATCCTATCGATGGGATACAATGGATTCCCGACCGGATGTTCCGATGATGAATTTCCGTGGGTTCGGGAAGGAGATGACAACAAATATTTTTATACAACGCACAGTGAACTGAATGCGATACTGAATTATCGCGGCGGCAGCCTCGAGGGAGCAAGCATTTATGTGACGCTTTTCCCATGTAACGAATGTGCAAAGGCAATCATTCAGTCGGGCATTCGCGAAGTTGTATACGACAGTGACAAATATGCAGATACTGCAGGAGTCATGGCTTCCAAGAAAATGCTCCGTGCCGCAGGGGTAACGCTGCGCAGATATGAGCATACAGGAAGAAATGTTTCATTGGAGCTGTAAAGCATAGAAAACACTTTAAAAGTAAATAATTTTAGAGAGAGACATACACAGGAGCAATACATATGCGCGAAAGCGCAGGAATGTAGGGCTCCTTTTGTCATTTATACGAAGTTTTGGCAAAAATTGTTAACATATTGACGAAAAGTTTATGTAAAAACCAGTTCTTATGGACAAATCGACGAAAAATGGTATAATAAAATATAGTTGCGAGAAAGTATAAAGGGGAGCCATGAAGAAAGATAATAAACAGGTATGGAATGCACTGATATTGGTGTTTCAATTTGGAATCAATATGCTTGTTCCTATTTTTTTATGCTCGATATTTGGCATCTGGCTGGGAGAAAAAACAGGAATTTCATGGATGATGATTCCGTTTTTCTTTATCGGTGCTTTGGCCGGATCTACCAATATATACAAGATGGCCAGAAAATTAATGAAAAAATAGGCAGTATATGCTGCCAGACAGGATTGGGGCGTACACATGCTGAGAAGACTAAATGATGCATTGCCGGGACTGGTTGCAACAATCATCGGATACGGGTTGGTGATTCAGTTTGCCGGGGTGTGGTTTGTAGAAGATAAAGCCGCTTATTCCATAGGCCTGTGGTATGGAATAGCGATTGCAGTCGGACTTGCGATTCATATTGCAAGTGTACTGTGGGATGCAGTATCCATGGGCGAGAGCAAAGATGCCAATCGCAGAATTATCGCAAAGTGCCTGCTACGGTACTTCGTTGTGGCAGTTCTGTTAATTATATTGGGCTATTTTCATTTCGGGAATCTGTTTACCGCTTTTCTTGGGGTATTAGGACTAAAGATAGGAGCCTACCTTCAGCCGCTTTTTGAAAAAGCAGCGGGCAGATTGTTTGGAAGACGTGATGCAGCTTCTGACGAAGAAATAGTGGAATAAAAATAAATATAAAGGAGGTGACTATGTGAAACAGGGGATTTTAATGTCAGCTGACATTGATTTTATGATCCATGGGATCTTTCAGGTGGAGGTATTCGGGCAGAAAGTCTGGATTACGACCAGTCATGCGTGCATTCTTATTGTTATGGCAATCATGCTGATTTTTGCAATCATTGCAAACCGTAAGCTGAAGCATGCAACGGACAAACCCGATGCTTTCCAGAACGTCATTGAGCTGATCGTAGAAAAGTTAGATGATATGGTGGAATCCACCATGGGCAAATGGGCTCCGAAGTTCGTAAATTATATCAGTACAATTTTTATTTTCATACTGATGAGTAATATTTCCGGACTTGTAGGACTCCGGCCGCCGACAGCCGATTACGGCACAACACTTGCGCTTGCGCTGATAACATTCTTTATGATTCGTGTCTGCAAAGTTAAGCATCAGAGCGCAAAACAAATCTGGACGGGAATGTGTTCACCATTACCGCCATGGCTCCCAATCTGGGCGCCGATCAACATTATCAGTGAGATTGCGATACCGATTTCCCTGTCGCTGCGTTTGTTCGCAAACATACTTTCAGGAACCGTTATCATGGCACTGGTATATGGACTACTTGGAAAACTGGCTATCGTATGGCCGGCAGCATTGCATGTATATTTTGATTTGTTCTCCGGAGCAATTCAGACATATGTATTCTGTATGCTGACTATGACTTATGTATCACAGGCTTGTGATGGATGACATGTATCGAAGATACATGTCCTACGCAAATTGCATTCGCGAAGCGAATTGATGTACTACTAACAAAAAAGATCTTATATGGTTAAGGAGGATTTTTATATGAATATTTCAGGACAGGATTTAATTAGAGCATGCTCCGCCATCGGTGCAGGACTTGCAGTAATCGCAGGTATCGGACCTGGTATTGGACAGGGTATCGCAGCCGGACATGGTGCTGCAGCAGTAGGACGTAATCCGGGAGCAAGAGGACAGATCATGTCTACCATGCTTTTGGGACAGGCCGTAGCCGAGACAACCGGTCTCTATGGTCTGCTCGTTGCCATGCTTTTACTTTTCGTTCATCCATTAGGATAATGAGACACATTAAAAATGTGTCTCCTACGTACACCGCATCGCGAAGCGATTCTTCATGCGGTGTGCTCCTTGAGGCATATCGAAGATGTGTCTCAATATAAAGAAGGAAAGGAGAGTAAGCAGGAGTGTTAGCTGAACAGACATTTTTATTTAATCTTGATCCACAGTTGCTCTTCGATACAGCGTTACTGGCAATTGCAGTATTTTTCCTTGTACTTGCGATGTCATATCTGCTTTTTAATCCGGCGCGGAAACTGTTGAAAGACAGGCAGGAGCGGATTGCCAATGATATTGACAGTGCGAAGGAAGACAAAGAGAGTGCCGAAGCCCTGAAAGCAGAATATGAGGCAAAGCTCAAAGAAGTTGACAAAGAAGCTGAAGTGATTCTTGCCGATGCGAGACAGAAGGCGATGAAGAATCAGACCAAAATCATTGACGAGGCGAAAGAGGAAGCTTCCCGCATTATTGCACATGCCAAACAGGAAGCAGAACTGGAGAAAAAGCACGCAATGGATGATATGAAGCAGGAGATGATTACCATCGCAGCTATGATGGCACAGACAGTTGTGGCAGCATCCATTGATACCAGTATCCAGGATTCCCTTGTGGATGAGACATTGAAAGAGATGGGTGAATCAACATGGCTAAGCTAGTATCCAGAACATATGGGGATGCATTGTTCCAGCTGGCTGTGGAAGAGAACCGCATTGACACCATGTTCGAGGAAGTCCGGACAGTGGCTGTCGCTTTGCAGGAGAACCCGGATCTGACCCGGCTGATGAATCATCCCAAGATTGATAAAGAAGAGAAGGTTAAACTGATCGAAGATATTTTCAAAGGGCAGGTAGAGGATGAACTTGTAGGTCTGATGCGAATGATTGTAGAGAAGGATCATTACAATGAGATTGAAAGCGTTTTTGCGTACTTCATGGAACAGGTCAAAGAGTACAAAAATATCGGAACCGCCTATGTAACTTCTGCCATGGAACTGAGTGATGCGCAGAAGGCAGCAGTTGAAAAGAGACTGCTTGAGACAACAAAATATGTGAAATTTGAAATGCATTACGATGTGGATGCCGCATTGATCGGCGGCATGGTTATCCGCATCAAAGACCGCGTGGTAGACAGCAGTATTCAGACAAAACTGTATGATTTAACCCGCGAATTATCCAAAATACAGTTGAAAGTAGGTGAGTGCGCTCCATGAATTTAAAACCAGAAGAAATCAGTTCCGTAATCAAGGAGCAGATTAAACGATACGCTTCCCAACTGGAAGTTGCAGATGTGGGAACCGTTATCCAGGTAGCAGATGGTATTGCACGTATCCATGGTCTGGAGAACGCAATGCAGGGAGAGCTTTTGGAGTTCCCAGGAGAGGTCTACGGAATGGTCATGAACCTTGAGGAAGACAACGTAGGTGCCGTACTTCTTGGCTCTCAGAAAAATATTAATGAAGGTGACACGGTAAAGACAACCGGACGCGTGGTAGAGGTACCAGTCGGAGATGTTATGCTTGGCCGTGTCGTAAATGCGCTGGGACAGCCAATCGATGGAAAGGGTCCGGTAGATACCGATAAGTATCGTAGAATTGAGCGTGTAGCATCCGGTGTCATCTCAAGAAAATCCGTAGATACACCATTGCAGACAGGTATCAAGGCAATCGATTCCATGGTGCCGATTGGACGTGGACAGCGAGAGCTGATCATCGGAGACCGTCAGACAGGAAAGACAGCGATTGCTGTGGATACCATTATCAACCAGAAGGGACAGGGTGTGAAGTGTATTTATGTCGCAATCGGACAGAAAGCTTCCACCGTTGCAACGATTGTAAAGACACTGGAAGAATACGGAGCTATGGCATATACGACCGTAGTTGCAGCGACTGCCAGTGAGCTTGCGCCATTGCAGTACATCGCACCGTATGCAGGCTGTGCAATCGGTGAGGAGTGGATGGAAAATGGTGAAGATGTCCTTGTCGTATACGATGATCTGAGTAAGCATGCAGCTGCATATCGTACACTTTCCCTGCTTTTGAAACGAGCACCGGGACGTGAGGCTTATCCGGGAGATGTATTCTATCTGCATTCAAGACTTCTTGAGCGTGCAGCAAGACTTTCTGATAAGTTGGGTGGCGGTTCTCTGACTGCATTACCGATTATCGAAACACAGGCAGGCGATGTATCTGCTTATATTCCAACCAACGTTATTTCCATCACGGATGGTCAGATTTATCTGGAGACAGAGATGTTCAATGCAGGTTTCCGGCCGGCAATCAATGCCGGACTTTCGGTATCCCGTGTAGGTGGTTCTGCGCAGATCAAGGCGATGAAGAAGATCGCAGCGCCGATTCGTACCGAGTTGGCACAGTACCGTGAGCTGGCAGCATTCTCACAGTTTGGTTCGGAACTGGATGCCGATACGACCGAGAAGCTGGCACAGGGCGAGCGGCTGAAGGAAATCTTAAAGCAGCCACAGTATCAGCCGATGCCGGTTGAGAAACAGGTTATCATTATTTATGCAGCAATCAAGAAATATCTTATGGACATTCCGGTAGCAGACATTCTGTGTTTCCAGAATGAACTCTTTGATTATATCGATACCAAATATCCAGAGATTCCGGGAAGCATTGCAGCAACGAAAGTGATGGATGAAGAGACAGAACAGAAGCTGGTGAAAGCAATCGAAGAATGCAAAGCATCCTTCCGATAATGGCAGAAAGTAGGTGGTAAGACATGGCCTCCATGCGAGACATAAAGCGAAGAAAAAGCAGCATACAGAGTACGCAGCAGATCACCAAAGCCATGAAGCTGGTTTCAACCGTTAAGCTACAGAAAGCCAAAAGCCGTGCGGAACAGACGGATCCGTATTTCAATTATATGTACAAAACCGTAAGTTCCATGCTGGCACGAAGTGGCAATATCAATCATCCGTATTTGCAGGCAGGCGATTCCAAAAGAAAAGCAATCGTTGTCATTACTTCGAATCGAGGACTGGCAGGTGGATATAATTCCAACATTGTCAAACTGATTACAGGCAGTGATTTTCCGAAAGAAGATCTCGACATCTATGCCGTAGGAGGAAAAGGTGTAGAGGCACTCGGACGGAGAGATTATCATATTGCACTGGATGC
Source organism: uncultured Lachnobacterium sp. (assembly GCA_900552085.1). GTDB lineage: Bacteria > Bacillota > Clostridia > Lachnospirales > Lachnospiraceae > Roseburia. The sequence goes on along the minus strand of URYB01000003.1, from coordinate 8,177 downwards.
TTCTTACATGATGGAAGCTCCGACCTATCCGGATGCGGCGGCTTTGTGCAACAAGGTACTCGAAGCATTTACAAACGGAGAAGTAGGAGAAATCTATCTGGCGTACACGCATTTTAAGAATACAGTAAGTCAGGAAGCAAAGATGATCAAACTCCTTCCGGTTGAAATCGATCCGGAGGACGCAGAGGATTCCAATGTTCTGATGAATTATGAGCCAAATGAGGAAGAGGCATTGAATATGATTATTCCGAAATATGTGACGAGCTTATTTTACGGAGCACTTGTTGAGGCGGTAGCCAGTGAGAACGGTGCACGTATGCAGGCAATGGATTCAGCAACCAGCAATGCGGAAGAAATGATCAGTGATCTGTCACTGAAGTACAATCGCGCGCGTCAGGGTTCCATTACGCAGGAACTTACCGAAATTGTGGCGGGCGCAAATGCAATTTCAACGTAAAAAATAAGGAGAAAATAAATGGCAGGTAATAATATTGGTAAAATCACACAGATTATCAGTGCCGTACTGGATATCAAATTCCAGGAAGGACATCTGCCTGAGATCAACGAAGCAATCGAAGTGCCGTTGAAAGATGGCGGAAGACTGGTTGTGGAAGTGGCTCAGCATCTGGGTGATGATACAGTAAGATGTATCGCTTTGGGACCAACCGACGGATTGGTTCGTGGTATGGATGCCATTGCAACAGGTGCCCCAATCTCTGTTCCTGTTGGAGAGAAGACACTGGGCAGACTGTTTAATGTATTGGGTGATCCAATTGATGAAATCACAGCTCCGGATACCGAGGAGAAATGGCCGATCCACAGACCGGCACCATCATTCGAGGAGCAGGCAACTTCACAGGAGATGCTTGAGACCGGTATCAAAGTCGTAGATTTGCTTTGCCCATATCAGAAGGGTGGAAAAATCGGACTGTTTGGAGGTGCTGGTGTAGGAAAGACCGTACTGATTCAGGAGCTGATTCACAATATTGCGACGGAGCATGGCGGATATTCCGTATTTACCGGAGTAGGAGAGCGTACCCGTGAGGGAAATGACCTTTACTACGAAATGAAAGAATCCGGCGTAATCGACAAGACGACCATGGTATTCGGACAGATGAATGAGCCACCGGGAGCCCGTATGCGTGTAGCGTTGACCGGACTTACGATGGCAGAATATTTCCGTGACAAAGGTGGAAAAGACGTGCTTCTTTTCATCGACAATATTTTCCGTTTCACACAGGCAGGTTCTGAGGTATCCGCATTGCTTGGCCGTATGCCATCCGCTGTAGGATATCAGCCGACACTGCAGACGGAGATGGGCGCATTGCAGGAGCGAATTACATCCACAAAGAACGGTTCTATTACATCTGTACAGGCAGTCTATGTGCCTGCGGATGACTTGACAGACCCGGCACCGGCAACGACATTTGCGCATTTGGATGCAACAACGGTATTGGACCGTTCGATCGTAGAGCTTGGTATTTACCCTGCAGTTGATCCACTGGCATCCACTTCCCGTATCCTTGATCCACGTATTGTTGGCGAGGAGCATTTTAAGGTTGCCCGTGAAGTACAGGAAATCTTACAGAAGTATAAAGAATTGCAGGATATCATTGCCATCCTTGGTATGGACGAATTATCTGAGGATGATAAGCTTGTTGTAAGCCGTGCAAGAAAGGTACAGCGATTCCTGTCCCAGCCATTCTCGGTAGCTGTACAGTTTACCGGACTGGAAGGAAAATACGTGCCGATCGCCGAGACCATCCGTGGTTTCCGCGAAATCCTGGACGGAAAACTCGATGATGTACCGGAAAGTTACTTCCTCAATGCCGGAACGATTGACGATGTAAAAGAGTCTTATTCGAAAGCAAAGTAAAAATTTGCAAAGGCAGGAAAGGGGTATTATGGCAGAAGGAAAAGATTTATTTCAGGTCGAGATCATCACACCGGATCGTATATTTTTTGCCGGTGAGGCAGATATGCTGGAATTCAATACGGCGGATGGAGAAATCGGAGTGTACAAAAATCATATTCCACTGACCACCGTCCTTGAACCCGGTGTTGTGATCATACACAACGGTGATGAACAGAAAGTTGCAGCCGTGCATGCAGGATTTGCAGAAATTCTCGGCGAGAAAGTTACGCTGCTTGCGGAGCTTGCCGAATGGCCGGATGAAATCGACATCAATCGTGCGGAAGCCGCGAAGGAGCGTGCAGAAGAACGAATTGCTGCGAAGTCACAGAATCTCGATTTGAAGCGTGCAGAGTATGCACTCCACAAGGCATTGATTCGTATTAATGTCGCTGGACATAAGTAGAATTGATAGGATTTTATGATTAATCATATAGGGAGGATGATAGCTGTGCAATTTATTTTTGATACATTTATGTTAATCATAGGAATAATAAGCTTAGTATTAACAATTACTTTTTTTGTTAAAATTGCTAAATATTTTAATAAAAAACAAATAATGATGAAGGAAAAATCATGTAATAAAGTATTTTAGGACATGTGCCAAGCTTGCATCTGAACAATAACATTGGGAATTCTATTTGATGAATAAAACCGTCAAATGGAATTCCTTTTTGTTTAATTATATTGTATAATAATTATGAAAAGAATAAAGCAAAAGAGCAATTAATGGCTGCTTTAAAAGCGGAAAATTAAAGGATAGTGTCAGCCCTGCCGAAGGCAATTTTAATGGGGCTGATGTTCAAAGTCGGAGGTTATCAATATGGAGAAAAAACAGGAACTTGATTTTGAAGACAAATGGATTGTGGAGAGAGAAGACGGGTTTTGGAAATACTATGTAAAACATTTTTGTGGAGTTGCGATGATTATGCTTGGTATTTTCGTGGCCTTCTGTATTGGCAAAAAAGATATTGATGTAATCTATTTACTGATTTCTATTATGGTTGCAGGTGCATTTCCATTTTTTGCCTGGGGAATTAATGAATTTAGAATGAAAAACCATGATAAAAGAAACGATAGTGGAAAGGCTGAATAAGAGGGAAAATTCAGCAAAAATGGAGCAAATGGACATATGTGAAAAACAGAAGTGTAATGTCCACAAAAAACAGAAAGATAGGACATATGCAAAATAATTGATTGAAAATGTCCTGTAAATAGATATTTATTGGAACAAAATTATGGAAATTTGATACATATGTCCAATATAAGAAAAAACCAAGGACATTTATTAAGAGAAAAATTGTATATGTCCAAAAAGTGAAAATAGTGAGGACATAATAATAAATTTCTATGTATATGTCCAAATCATGGAACTATACGCAACAAAATTCGACAGCAGTACACAAAAGTTTGTCATCCAGTATAATGAATCGTGTCCATTGACATACATAAAGCACTTCGCGGCGGATAACCGTGAAGTGCTTCTTTTTTGGGTATAAACTTCCCCATTACTCTTTATTTAAGAAGTTCCAAAAGCGTAGCTCTGGCCTTATTTTTCTGATCGCCTGGATAGCTGACACCAATGCGATAACTAATGGTGTCTTTGACCTGATAAGCATCTATGGAATCATAAGAGTCATCGGATGCGTTGGTTGTCGTGACAATCTTCCAGGTTTCGCCGGATGCGCTGGTGTAATCTTCTGTAGTGTAAATGCTGGCATCATCCATATTGGACGGATAATCAATATCAACGTAATCCGAAATTGTGCTATGTTCCGTATAAATGTCGGCAGAGGCAGAAACGGAAAGATCGGCATTTTCGCAGGAATAACTCTCAAGGAAAGAGATATAGCAAATATTGCCGGATCGATCACCAAGTGCAGTGACTTCGACGTGTTCAGGTGTCTGCGGCAAGTTTATAGGCTTTAATTTATTGTATCCGATATAAGCAAGTGCCTCGTCTTCTGAAGAGAAACTTTTATAAACAGAACTCGGAGACCAGCTGTTGATTGGCTGGTATGTTTTGTACTGTTGGATAAAAGTGTCTTTTTGATCCCGGACACTTCCGGTAATTTCAGCATCTGTGACTTTCGTAATTGCTTCGGTCAGGCGGTATCCTCCTTCGGAAAGGGAGGAATAGACAGTATTTAAAATACCGGCTTTGGCAAGAAGCGCCTGAAATTCGGTGGCAGAACTGCGGAAGTATGCACAAGTGCCACGAAAGTCCTCTTCGCCTTGTTCTTTTGTGTAAGTAAAATCTGTTTTTTGACCATCCAGCGAATAGGAAAATGTCACACTGCCAAGATTTTCGGTGCAGACAAGAATAACCATGGCATAGTTTTTCATGGTTCTTTCCAGTTCTGTCTGTTGGGATTTCTTAAAAGATCCATCGAGATTCATTGTCCAGCCATATGGCTCATCGGTTGTCTGCAATTCATGTGTTGCAATCGGAAGTACATCATTGATTCCGAGCGCCGTGAGGGTTTTTCCGTTGTCAGACATGCTTCCAACATAAGGGTGAATGGTGTTATAAATCTGTGCGGCCTTTGGCTGGATGGCAGTACCGTTTTCCCATGCAATCCAGTCGTTGACATACACTTTTTCAATCTTATGCTTTTCGGTGGTCTCATCGGAAAAAGTGTTGTTTTTGGATGCAGACAAACGGTTGGCCCGGACATTGATTGTGACAATTCCAGGATTGTCAGCATCGACCGTGTAGTTTATGTCAGATACGCCAAGTGAGTGATCGGTAAGAGATCCCTTAATCTGGATTTTTTTGGAATCTGTCACGGTCACAGAATAATTCATCGTGGATGTATCCGTCATGGAACGTGGGGAAATGTATACTTTCCATCCCCAGAATCCGGAAAGCAAGAGAGCAACCGTTAAGACCGAGGCCAGAATCCGGTTCCGGTTTTTTTTGCGGTTTTTCTTCAAAAAATCTATGGTGGATGCGTCCGCCGGATCTTTTTCAGGAAGTGATTCCGGTGCCTGCATGGCAGCAAGAATTCGCCGGCAATCTTCGCAGTTTTTTACATGAGATACAATTGCGGTGTTTGTTATATCGCTTGTGAGATGGTCAACATAACTTGGCAACAGATCCTGTACAACTTCGCAGGTTAATTCATTTTTCATATACATACAGCTCCTTTCTTATAAAAGTTTTTCTTTACCGCGATAAAACATTACGCGCGCCCAGTTTTCGCTTTGTCCCATAATCTGCCCGATTTCCCGGAAGGAAAGGTTACCGAAAGCCCGTAGGTAGATCACTTCCCGGTATGGTTCTTTCAAGTCGTGAAGATGCTGCAGCAACTCCATTTTTCCCATGGAAGAAAGTACTTCCTGCTCTGCGGATGGAGAAGGGGTAATATGTGCCTCGGCATCCGTCAGATCCTCGTGCAGTGGGTGCTTTCGCAGGTAGGACAAATATTGATTTTTGGCAATCGCACAGAGCCAGGTAGTGATTTTGCAGCTTCCATCGTAGCGATTTATACTGTTGACTGCCTGACAGAACGTTTCCTGGGCCAGTTCTTCTGCAATGTCCGGATTGTGGACCAATGACATCAGATATTGGTAAACCATCTGAAAATGCTGGCGATAAACGGCGTCCATGTCCTGCATGATCGGGCTCCTTTCTGGTGGGATATTGATTGGTTACATGGATTAATGTAAAAAAATGTGATTTCGTTACAAAAAAAATAAAAAAAATCAGCCCGCGATTATGCGGGCTGTGTTCTTAGGCAATGTTGCGACGAATTTCTTTGTACTGTCTTCTTTTAAGAGGATGGATCTTACCACAGTTTTTACACATAGTTCCTCGCTTTTGACAGAAACCAAATGTTGGAATATGAAATAACGTAAATCTCCAAATCTTTCGGAAAAGCATCTGTGGAGCAAAATGACCACAATTCTCACATTGTACCGGCTGTAGTTCTGCGTCAGTTTTTAAATCTGTTCTCGTACCATATATAATAAACATTATTGTGTACCTCCGGTTATATTTTTTAATAAATTCATGATATCATCAAAATCTTTTGACTGTTTCTTTGAAATGCCGATGACATGTTGCTGACCATCTGCTGTATCAAGAGCAATTCCGGAACCATTTATCGGATGCCCGTTTACCATACTTGTTTGATAGACATTTATGACATTATCCAATGGAACGACATGAAACCCTTCTTTTTCCGCCAGAAAATCCATTGCATAATGCGGTAAGATCAATAATCGCATGGACTTGGATAAAGTCTGTGGTCCGGTCTGAAAATCATCGTATATAGCCTGTAGCTGTCCGTTTGCTTCAAGCATATCAGCTTTTTTGCGAATTGCCTTTTTGCGTTGATTGACAGCACTTTGGAACATAAGTGTAATGATACCAACAAAGATGCCGACTCCGAAAAATGGATATCCAGCCGACAAAGTATCATAGGTGGCATCCAAATAGCAGGAACCCAAAATGGTATCAACATTTTCACTGGTTACACCATAGGTATCCAGTAAATAGCTTTTTGCTTCATCTGGCAAAGTCTCGCTTTTTCCTTTAATCTCTACTGGTTTGTAGGATGCAAGTTCTTCATCTGTCATATTTTTAGATACTACAGGAAAGTCATTCTTAGGATTCAAGCCGACAATATACATATTGTTATCTTCACCGATGGCGAGCTGCAGCTGCATGTCCTTGTATTTGTCACCTACCAATTCGGCAAATGGTTCATCGACACATAAGATCTTGGTCTTCGCAAAGCCTTCTTTGTTACTATCGTAATCAGAATAGGTAGGAAGACATTTTATAACACCGACACCAATGCAGAGAGCGCATAGTACATAAATAGTTACAAATACACCGGTAAATGATTTTTGCACATTCATCAGATATTTTTTGAAATTTTCCATATTCATTTGTTTTCTCCAATTTATTTCATAAACATTATAAACTCCATAATAAATATAGAGAATTTGGGTAGGCAAGTCAATTGTACGAAAGTCCTAATTTTAGCGGTTATGGAAAAATTTTGTCATGAGCATATGGGACGAAATAACCATTTACATCAAAACAGTAAAACTTTATAATTGACTAATATGTTATATACAGGGGAAGAAGTAACGAGAGGCATAATACTATACATAACATAAGCAAAGGAGAAACTGGCAGATAAACATGTTTATTATAGGAATATGCGATAAAGATAATGATGCAGGGAGAATACAAACAATTTGCACATCTATTTGCAGAAATCATGAGATAGAGATTATGTATCATAATTTTTCGGATGGAGATGCAGTTATACATTATTGTGAAAACAGGGATAATCCGAGGATAGATCTTCTGTTTCTGGACAATGAGATGGACGGAGCGAACGGAAACAGACTGATGGAATATGTAAAGAAAACGGATCAGATCTGGAAAATTATTTTTCACGCAACAGATATTCATTTGGTGCTACAGGCATTTTCACATAAAACAATCGGATTTTTACAGAAACCGGTGAAGAAATCGGACATTGAGAAAATGATTACAGAGGTATGGGTTGCAAAACAGGGGAATCTAAAGCTGCAATTACAAAGTGATATAGGAAAACAGGATGTAAGGGTGAAAGAAATCTTGTACTTTGAAGGGGCAGGAAGTTATACAAGAGTTCATGTAAATACCAAAAATGGTAAGCAGAAGATGCTGATATCCAGAAGGCTGGGAGAATTAGAGCAAAAACTGCAACCGTATTTGTTTGTGCGTGTACATAAATCGTATGTGGTGAACTTTTCAAAAGTCATGTTTATAGATAGCGATTTGCATATGGAGGGAATCCAGGAGCGTATTCCGATAGGAAGAGTATACCGGAATGCAGTAACCAGAAAGTATGAAGAGTATATGCAATGGAAGTAAGGTCTAAAATATGAAAGAAATAAATAAAGGAGATTGTCGTTGGTGTAAAAATTATGTCGTTGGTGAAGTTTTCATTGTAAATAAAAAAACAATTTATTAAAATAGAGGAACAGGGCAAAAATTAAGATATTATTGGCAAACTTACAGAAATGTGAGGACGCAAAGCTAGAGTCTAAACCCAAGAGATGTGTATGACAGATCGGCTGCAAAAGGAAAGCTTTTGCAGTCTTTTTATGTTATAGGGTAAGAGATTTTGAATTCTGTCTTGTATAAAAATATTCAATGTCATTTAGATAAAGTTTTTTATGATGAAAACAGTATATCATATGCTGTCATGCATTGAAAATACAGTTCAGTTAAGAAATGCCGAATTTATTAAGTGGA
>URYB01000002.1 GCA_900552085.1 uncultured Lachnobacterium sp. | reverse complement strand
AATTAATGAATAAATCCCATATTTCCTATAGATTTGAAATAAAACCATGCTTTTCCGATAATATAGGATTTCTTTACATTTCCAATATTGGCCAGTCGGCTGTCCTCGCTGTTATTCCGGTTATCGCCGAGCACGAAATATTCATCATCTCCGAGTTTGATCTCCTCGGAAGCCACGCCCGCATCCTCTATGGATGCTACTGTAATCTTTTCCTGATATGCCTCTCCGTTGACATACACAACACCCTCTTTGATCTGGATCGTATCCCCCGGACACGCGATCACACGACGCACATAATAATGGGATTTTTCGTTTCCATTCGGAAGAAACGCAATCACATCTCCCTGCTTTGGACTTGATACATTATAAATAAACCGGTTCACAAGGATCTGTTCCTCGTTCGTCAGTGTATCATTCATGGCATTACCGACAACCGTCGTCCGACATCCAAAAAAAGTAACCAGTGTGTAGGCAATAAAAATTACGATTGCGCATTCAATCACCCACGACATTACCTCTTTAAAAAGCGGCATATTAAATTTTCGTCTTCTCCTGCTGAAGTTCAGTCCATTTCGTCTTTTCACTTTATAATCCTCTTTCTGTTTTTACCACTAACATCATATATGATTCTTTCATAATTTTCAAGGATAAGGCACATCTACTCCGCCTTTGTAATGATATAAAAAGAACCGGTACATTGTACCGGTTCCCTTTGAAGCAAGATTATTTTACTAACTCTTTAATTAAGAATGGCTTATTTTAGCCTTTTCTTGCATTTTTGTCTCCCACCTGTATACCACTATTGTGTGACAACTTGATTTTATAGCGCTTTTTATGGTTAAATTTTCTAAGAAATGATTCCTTTTACTATAGCAACTCTTTTTCAATTTATATGCACAGTGCCTTGTGCTTTTATCCGGTAATTCCTTTTACGATAGCATTTGCCATTTTTGTTTTGTTGTACAGCTTTGCATCATCTGCGTCATCTACAAAGCAACACTCCACAAGCATTGCAGGAGCCTTTGTGTGATTTAAGATATACAGACCCTTTGTCGTCTTTACGCCTCTGCTCTTAAATCCGAGCCCGGCAATTTCTTTTTCCACTCTGCTTGCATATTTGGCCGCTCTGGAGTTCGGAACGGTCCAGACTTCCGTACCGGTTGTCCGTCCGTTGCCTTTCTCGTCGTGTGCTCCTGAATTAAAATGGATGGATACATCCAGATCGACCGTGTGTGCATTACATTTTGCTGCATTTTTTTTAAGCACATCCGTCTGGCTTTTGCCATCATTTACGGTACAGTCATATACCGTGTGCCCTTTCGCTCTCAGCTTTTTGATCACAATATCTTTTACTTTACGTGCCTGTGTGGATTCTTTTAAGATTCCGCATGCTCCGCACGCAACCTTTCCGTCCGGATTATGTCCTGCATGTACATTAATTACCATTCTTTTCATCTCCCGTCATTGCTGTTTCTTTCTCTTTTATTAGCTTCTCCGTGATATCCAATCCTTTGATCAGGATGTCTGGTACATTCACTCCAATTTCCACAAGGTTCTCTACCAGGCTCCGAAGCTCGTTTACCATGTAGCAGGCAAGCGTAAACCAGCCTATCCACATAAGCCAAGTGAGGTTATATCCAATAATGTCTCCAAGCTGGCCAAATGCATATGATACATAAAAGGCGATACCGATCACCACCCAGTACCACACTTTCTTTACGATTCCCTTTGCTCCGGTTGCGCTGGACAGCTTCCCTTTGAGCCAGTCTCTGTATGTTCCTGATGCATAATCCAACACATTAAGCATCAGGAATCCCGCAAAAAGAAACCAATATTTTCCAAAGATTGCGGTTAATACCGCAACGACTGCTCCCCATGCTAGGTTTGCTTTATTCATCTACGTGACATCCACTTCTTTTCTAAGATCTGCCGCTCTCTGCATGCTGTATAGCGGCAGTGTGTCCAATGCTTTTGTTGGCAGGAGCTGGCACAGCTGCTGATAGAGATTGTCGATAATGTCAGATTGCATCTTGATAATCTCATTTTGTGTATCAACAATCCGTACCAGATCCACCTTATTTCGCATATTTCTCGCCGGTGATGTATTCATAATCCGGCTTTGTAATTTTTCCACTTTCCACTCTCTCTTTTACCTGATCGAGTGTGATTTCTCCTTTTGCATAAAGTCTTTTCATTACCAATGCCAGTGCGCTTGCCATTTATAACACCCCCTCTTCCATAAGCTGCAATGTATATGCTTCCAGTGCCTTGTCTGTGCTTATCTGCTCGATTGCCTGCATCATATTGTAATCCGATACGCTGATTTCCCGGCTCATACACTCGTAGTCTGTGTATGCGTCTCTGTCTTCTGTTTTTTCGTGCTGCACCTCTGTAATATCCTTTCTCTGGATATAGGTTTCCGGCGCAACCAATTCAAGTTCTGCCGGCTTCGATGCACTTACTTCTTTTTTCCATGCCTGCATCCGTTATTCCTCCTGTCTGTTTTTGATATAATTCTTTTTAGTTTCTTTGCTTTTATAAATGGCTTTATCCAATGTTCATATATGATATATGTATTCGTATGGGTAAACCATCCAAGCCTACTTAACATTGCTCTGGCATCTTTTAAATATATCCGCTTCTTTTCCTGTATTCGCTTGTGTATCTTCCTTGCAATTCTTGATGCCGCAACCATGGTATGTTTTCGAAAACTTGTCCGGTTTCGATAAAACACAAAACCCATAAAGTCGATCGGTCGTCCGACCGTTTTCCCGTTCTTTGCGTAATCAAACTTACATACCTGATAGTTTCGTTTCATTTTAAGGCGGTACCAACGCCCAAGGCACATCCTTATCCTTGCAAGCAGTTTCGCAAGCTTCTTTTTGTTGTTTCCGCATATAACGATATCGTCCACATATCTTACATAGTATTTTGATTCTTTTGCTATCGCATAGTCCATCGGCTCCAGAAGATAGTTGGCAAGCCACTGTGATATATAAAATCCCAGTGGCAGGCCTTTAGGAAACCATTTAAAACACAGCTCTATGATATACAGGAGCCATTCGTCACTTATGATCCGCCGCAAATATTTCATTACGATCTTAATTTGGATATTTCGGTAAAAATGTCTGATATCCGCTTTGATAAAGTATTTCACTTTACCTTCCCGGATCCATTTTTCTACAACTTTCTTCCCGTAATGTCCGCCTCTTTTCGGCATACTGCCGCATGAGTATATGTAAGATCGATTTCGAATAATCGGGCCAAGGATGACCATGATAATGTGCTGCAGCCACAACTCATGTATTTCTGGTTTATATATTTCTCTTTCCTTTCCGGAATCCATAATTTTCCTTGCCTTATGCCGGATAGGTTTAAATGCCAGTTCCGGGTGCTTTACCGGAACACCCGGAGGCTTTGTATTTTCGATCATTATCCGCATCGCTTTTATTTCGATGCTTAGATTTTTCTCTATTTCTTCAACTTCTTTGCGCTTAGTTTTTCCTTTGCGCATTTTGAAAAATGCTTCTTTTATTACGTTTTCATCGAGCATCTTTCGATACAAGTACTTATATTGTTTCAAGATATCTTCTATCCTTTACGCACGGCAGGTGCGACCGCTTTACCGCACGCCCTGTATCAAGTTATTTTCCACTCCCCAGACCAGTAATGGCGGTTAAGCAGCATTTCAGCTGTCAGTGGTGTCGGAAAAAGTCCAGTATTTTAGTTTATCTTCCGTATTGGATAGTTTATGGACGCGCCGTTGTTCCACCTGGAGTTAGCGGCATCGTTATTCCAGTTGCGGGCGCGAGCGCCACCGTTCGCCCTGTTGTTGCAGTTGCCGAAGCGCTGGCAGACACCCACGAAGGCGCTGGACTTTTCCCCTCTAATTGGTTTATGAGTTACATTCCGGAGGAAGACCCCCGGACCCCCTAGACTGCAATGCCGACAGGTGGGTCAAGAAGGATGGACGCGCCGCCGCTCCACCCGGAGGTAGCGGCAACGCTAACCCAGGCGCGGGCGCGAGCGCCACCGCTCGCCCCGATGCCGCAGTAGCCGAAGCGCCGGCAGACACCCACGAAGGCCTGCTTCGGGTCTTTTCTCCAAAGTCCATCGCATCCACCAGTGGATGTACTTCCGCCTTTCATGCTTCCGCCTGGAATCGCTCCGTAACCTTTCACTGTACGATATTCCAATGGATAATCATTCGCGTTTTTGTTGCTATCCCAGCTCATGTTGTCTGGCACGACAATTCCTGTATCAGAGTATGTCGCTCCTGTTGGATCGTATTTGTAATTTTTCGAAACCTTAACGGCTCCGTTTACTGCAACTTCGTATGGATCTCTCTGCCACTGCTGCCATGATCCAAGCACGACGCTGTGGAAAATCTTATTTAATGTCTTGCAATCGCTTGTGCCGTAGAACTGACTGCCTCCGACAACCGCATTCTGCTTTACTCCGTATGTAGGTGCAAGGCTCGCGTCATATCCACCAGAGTTTCCCTGTCCATATGCTCCCTGAATATCTGTTGTCTTTGCAAACATGACTAAGAGATCGATGAGGGTTTCCACAAATGGTCCGCCGAAGAAGTTCGCGCGCTCTCCGAAATTTACGATCGCCGTGTGCTCCTGATCCGTTGTCCGGCTGTATCCTGGCTGTAATCCGGCAAGGCTTGTCATCTTTGGCTTTGTGTCCGCATTTAAAACGGATCCATAAAACATCGGAAGCCATCTTCCTTCCAGTTCATTTCCGTCCTTGTCAACGAATCCAACCGGCTCGAATCCATCCTGCTTATCAAAGCTAAATAATACATATCTGTCCATTCCGGCCATGTATTCTCTCTTGTAGATCTTCATGATCCACGAGAATGCACCACCGTCGTAAGATGTGTTTGATACATCAGATGCGGTTCCATCCTCCTTCTTCGAATAATCATTCTCGTCGAGGCGATAATCCGGCATTCCGTTACTGTGCACCATATATGGTTTATTTGCTTTTAAAAGCGGGAATCCTTCCCATCCATTCAAGCTAAAGCCGCCACCCATTGTTACTTTAATCGGTGTATACTTGGCATTGCGGCCAATGTATTCGATTCGCTGGCTCGGAGATTTGATCGAGTTGTGCTCGATGAATCCGAAGTAGCTTGATGATTTTACGCATTCCAGAATTTCTTCACAGGTGTCCTGATGTGCGATATTAATTCTTGTTCCAATTTCTGACATTGTATTCCTCCTATTCGCTTACTTCCACGTAATATAAGTTGCCGTTGCTTATTCCAAGCTTGTAGCGTTTTTTTGTTACGTCATCTGTGATCTTATTGGCATCCTCTGCCGGGAGTGCGGCACCGGCCACGTTGATTGTAACGTTTGCCTCATCGTCCACCGTGATGCTGTAGGTCTGCGTAATTGTCGCGGGATTCTGTCCGTTGTATGGTGGCATAAAGTCGCCATTTCCGGATGTGGATGCCGTGACTGCCATGCTTACAAGCACTGCTGCACTGTCTGGCTGTCCTTCCTCTTTTGCATAGATTCCGATTTCATTCACGTAGTAGGCCGATGTAATGAGTGCTTTTTGTGTTACCGGATCATAATTGGTAATGAGCGCCTTTAAATCGACCAGGTTCTTGTTTTTTACCATGATGTCCGAAAAGGCGTATCTGTTCTTTTCCGATTTTAACGATGTACGCGCTTTTAATGCCGATTTGGTTTTTTCAGCGCTGGAATATGATCCATTTCCAACCGCCATCGACACGTACACGATTTTACATTTTCCAGCGGCTGCTCTGATGTGCATTGATTCGCCCTCCAGCGTCATCACACCGGAATTAAATAACTGTGGCATGTTGTTTCCTCCTTTAATTTATTGCATTGTTGTATGTTGCAGATGTCGCGGATGCGGCATGAGTAACCTGTGTTGTTGCGTTGGACTGGTTATGGTCCTCTGTGATTGCTGGAGATTTCTGATTGTTGGTTGTGGTTGCTCCAGTGTATCGTGCGGCTGTAATTGGAGATGCCTGTTGATTGTTGTCTTCAATGATACACGGCGCTTTTACTGATCCAGCGGTTGCTCCTGCTAAGTGTTCATTTGCCTGCGTCTCATTCTCTTCGGTTCCCCATTTCTCTATGATTTTCATTCCTACGGAATGTCCAGTTACGGTTGCACCGGTGCAACTTCTGTGTCTTATCTCATTTGCATCGTTAACATCTTCTGTTATTTTCGCTCCTTTGCTGCTATATGTTGTAACTGCTGCAAAATGCATGCTTTGCGATGCCTCTCGCCCGATATCGATTGTGTCTAATATCGATCTGGCTGCTTTTACTTTTTTAAGCACATCTGTAAAAAGTTCCGTGGCATCCTCTTCGAGCAAATCGTATACCAGCACCTTAAAATGGTATGGGTTCCCGTCATATCTGTGCCATGGGATAAACTGAGCATTTTCAAACACAATATTAAGCAACGCATCTATTGCTGTCTGCGTGCCTGCAAATCTGTGCATTTCATATGCGTGCTCAATCAGTTCGAGTTTGGTTTTGTCTGCGTATCCCGTCCGGTAATATTGTGCATTCATGCAAGAGGCTATTAGATCATAGTATTTTTGATTCAATCCTTTCAGGTTTCCCCACACATTCAATTGTCCTGCCAATCTAACAAACTTTTTCAGCTGCTTCGAAAGTGCATAAGAGAAGCATCTCGCATCTGTGTCCTGCATATTCGGCGGAAGCAGCATGTAATATGTATCTTCATCGTCTATCCTGTACATCGCTTACTCCTTTTCCAATCCTCCATACGTCAGATTAACTTTCGTGCATATGGCCACTTGGTTTTCCTCTATTTTTTTGTATGCAGGAGACTTGATTGCAATCCTTGATGCTCCTGCTGTATTCACAAATGCAACCAGCATGTCCGGATTGATTGCTCGTCCGATTTTACTTTTTGTATACTCTTCAAATTCAGCTGCTATTTCCTCGATAGATTCTTTTATTGTCTGCTCCATCTCTTTTTTGTAATAAGAAATGTAGTATGTGGCCTCGATTGTGTAATTTACAATTTCCGGAGCTAAGACTTCTATTTTATCTGTATCTGGCGTGAGTTTTTGTTCTTCTAAAAATGCCTTTATAGCTTGTAATTTTGTGCCGTCAGGTACCGATCCATTTTGTAACAAAACGTATATCTGTACGACAGATTCTTTGCTTGTTATTGTGTGCACATCAATAATGTTATTGCTGTATTTTTTTACAAGCTCTATGTACTCATCTTCTGGTCCTGCCGTAGAATATGTGGATGGAAAATTATAAATATTTTCCCGGAGCTCGTCTGTTGTGTATTCGTCATGTCCTCCGCTTGTCTCTGTTATATTCTCCACAGATTCCACGTAACTAACTGCATCAACCAATATATTTATCTGTCCTATCGCATAACCATTTCCCGTTTCTCCAATGTCTGTGCACGTAGCCGCCGTGTCTCCATATAGTTCTCCGGCCGGAATAATCAGATCTTCGTCTGTCCCAAAATATACTTGCGTTCCCTCTGTTGCTTGCGTTCCTGCGGGAATTGTTACGTCCTGTTCCATCGGCTCCGATAATGTAAATCGCAAAGTCGTGGTTGCTGCCTCTTCTCCTGTTTCTGCATATCCAATATTCGCTCCCAGATTCTTCAGGGATGATCCAAAAGAATATTTTAGGAAGTTCTGTTTAAAGCAATCCGCTCCAAATTGAGCCAATTGATACAGCATTTCTGCAACTGCATTAATTCTAATTTTCCGTTCATCTGCCGGATAAAGAGTCAGCTCTTCGCCTGTGATCTCTTCGTATTTATCCTCGTAGCTTTGTACCATTTCTGCCACAATTTCTTCGATTGTAATTCCTTCGTCCGCTAAAGGATCAATGTCCGGTAAGTTGTCCCATGTATCACTCGCTACCATATGTAACCTCCACCTTTACCTCTTCTTCGCTTAAAAAAGTAACATCCGTAATTTCAGCCCTGTCCTCATACTCTTCCGCCTGTTCAACCAGTTCTGTTGCATACATATTTCTTTGGTATTCTGATGCATCCTCTGGAAGATGTACCCCTGCGTCCCTCAAAAGAGGAATCGTACCATATGGTGTGCTTGCAAGAGTTCCGAGATTATTCATAATGCTCTCTTTTTCCGTCTTTGTAATTTCCTGCGCTTGATCTTCTTCAAATGCAACATTCATATGCTCCTCCTTATTTTGGTATCTTTATTTTTTGCCCTACGTATATTTTTGCTGGATTCTTTATCGTTGCCTTATTAGCATTGTAAATTTTCGTATATGCAGATGCTTTTTTATAATATTTCAGTGCGATTGACGACAATGTGTCGCCTTTCTTTACTGTATATATTTCATATCCCGAAGCGCTTGTTGTGCTCTTGGAATTGCTTGTTTTCGTTTTTTTATTACTGCTCGTTTTGGTTTTCTCTGATGTTTTCTTTATCTTAGGATATTGTTTTAATGTCAGATCAAACTGCATCGCGGCCACTTGCCCCTTTGCGTTTATTTCGTCATATGACTGCGATATCCTTGTGATTGCATAAAATCCATATCCCACTTTCTTTCCGCCCAAAACAAACGGAAGCCTTTTTCCTGCTTTTCGATATTTATGTAATTTGTTCTGTACCGACTGCGGTTTCACTTTGTACTCTGCTTTCGCTATAATTGTAAGAGTCAGCTCATCAAGCCCCGGTCCGTCAAATTCGAGTAATCTCTTTTTACTCTCATGCTCCGAAAAATTAGCTTCCGATTCTCTTCTCAAATCCGAAAAGGATAGCATTTTAATTCCACTTTTTACCTGTTTTACCTGAAAATTAATATCTCCGAGATTCCCGATCATGTTATCCCTCTATTCTTTACAATTGCATGGTGCATCAAGCGAACTTATCTTTGCACTATCTGCATTCAGTTCTTTTGTCTTTATGCTACCTGCATTCAGTTCTTTTACTTTTACGCATTTTGCACTTATTTCCATCGTCTTACTGCTTTCGTCGTATACAATGTTGGTTCCGTCTTGAAACCTTTTTTCAAAAATTCCTTTACCGCTTTTATTCGGTTCTTTTTCGACTGAATAAATCGGCCCAAGAATAAAGCCTTTTTCACTATCGCCCTGTGTATATTCCAGGAGCACTGCTACTCTCTCTTTTACTTTTGGCATTTCGTAGTAGCCTGCCAAAAAAGGCACATCATTCACAACCTGGTTTTCATGCTCTTCTATGATTATGTCAGCCATCCCTTTTTTGTAATTTATTTTCGATATTCGCGCGTAATAAAGCTTTGCCATTCTCTGCTCCTTAAAAATCCGTCACGCATGGATGCATTGTTATTTGCGTCGTATACTTTCCGCCGCTTCTTTCATGCGTTACCTCATCTATAAAATATTTTCCATCCAGCTTTTTCCCGAACCCTTTTAGATTCACGTTGTCGGCTGCCAAATATTTAATGTTTCCTGTTAGCGTAATATTAACGCTTATGCATCCTCTTATATTCTCTCTTAAGGCTGCTTTGGCTTTCTTTTCTGCATCCGCAATCGATTCTGCCTTCGTTGTCACAAACAGTTGTCTGGTTCCCTTTGTCTTCGGCCGCGTAAACTGATATGTGAGTGTCTTTTTCTTTTTCCCAGATGTATACTGTATTTTTACGCTATTGCACTTTTTGAGGCATTCGCTATCGATGTTGTAGCTTTCCTCATCTCCCTTATTGATCGTATGCTTTGCAGTCTTCTTTTCGTAGGCTGTTTTGCTGTATGTCACGATTTTGGAATTGTATATTTTTAGTGCAATATCATATTCACTGCAAAGCGAACAGATGAAATCTAAATCTGTTTGGCCGCTTTGGCTCACGGAGTCAATTTTGTGGTCCGCCGCTCCGTATTGCAATGATATGCCATATCTCTTTGCGATGGCCTGCAGTATTCTTTTAATACTGGTTTTCTTCCATGTTCGAGAATGCTGGCTTACATTGAATCCAGAACTGATTGGCACCGAAATTCCCGAAAGTTCCAATTCTTCCGGAGAACCAGAAAAATGCAGGGAGTCAATTGCAAATTTTCCGCAATACACTTTCTGCTCATTTTTCTTTTTTGTTGCCTTCTTGGTAGTTTTCAACTTTGCGGTTCCTGTTTTTGTTCCTTTTTTTACGACCTTTACTTTCTTTTTTACCGTCGCTTCTACCGGCCAATCTTCCACTACAATCCACGTTTGGATATTATCTTTACTATCTGGATAATATCCTTTAAACCATTTACCTGTAATATTTGATAATGTAAGTGTCATAGTATCAGCGGACCCCGACGCGCAATCCGTCCACGAAAATGATTCGCAGTCTGCCGTTAGGGATTCTGTGCTTGTGCATTCGTTGTATTTTACTTTCACATACGATCTCACTCATCATCCCTCCATTCCGGCACATCGTCGTCAATTTCTTCCTCTTCTACTTCCGGACACCACACCTGCACGCCTGCCGAAAATATTGTTGTAAGCAAGAGTGGCGCATTCTCTGGCTGTTCCATGATGATTCCTAGATACGTCTCGTCGCCGTATACTTTCCATGCGATATAATCCCAGGTGTCCCCGGCATCCGTGATGTAATATTGTCCTCCCATGCTTACTTTCCTCCAAATTTGCGCCGTGTGCGCTTCTTTGTGATTCTGTCCATCATTTGTTCAAGCTCTTTTTCATTCAATTTAAGTGCTTTCTGCACATCTTCCTGTTTTGCGGATCCTTTAATTACTACATTCGGACTGTATACAATTTTTACAACTTGCTCGCCCGATGTTTGTGTATTCGGTATTGATGTGCTCGTTTTTTCAATTCCCGATACTATTTGTGAGTCCCGATTTTGACTCTTGTACATTCCAAGCATTGTGCCAGCCTGCATCCACAAGGATTTTGCTCTCGGTGTTCCATCCAATGGAATTGCTGCCTCTGGTCCTTCTTCCGCAAATGTTGTAAGGAGCGGACTATCATAAATTCCTCCCAGTGCATTCTTCGCGACAGGGACATCCTTCTTTTTCGATTTATCTTTGCCGCCATTCGCCACAAGCTTGTACAATTCTGTGGATGTATTTATATCCGAATTTTTGCTTTGCATGTACTGCTGAGCCGCATTAAGTGCTTGATCGTACTTATCAAATCCCGTCGTGATTGTCTGTATATTGAGCTTCACACGCAAATCTGTGTCGATGTCATACCCTTTGGAGTACATTGTCTTTGCGTCTTCTCCGATTTCAAAATATGACTTGCTTATTTCATCATCCATTGAATCAACAAACGCCTTAAAATCAGCATCTGTCAGCAAACTTCCAAGCACTGCATCTGATATTCCGTCGTATCCTTCGGCAATTCCTTGCATAGTTCGTGCGGATTCCAATGTTTTTTGCAAAGATTCAGGGATTTTTTCCCCGGCTTCCACGTAACGCAATGCTTCTTTTTCAAGCTCTTTCACTTGATCATCCATTCCAGCAAACAATTCGGCGATTGCCTTTTGATCTCCCTTCGAGAGTGCATTATCATATGCCGTCTCTAATTCGTTCGACATATTTATTACAGCCTGTGCCGGATTATTCTCCCACAACTCTTTTACATCTTCATTCGTTGTGTCCGTGTATTTTTCGATAATTTCCTTGTTTTGCCGTGTAAGAGTTTCCAACTCTGGGTAAGCTCCTTTAACACTCGACAACATATAATCAAACGCATTTGTTTTTGCCTCAGAAATCTTATCTTGATAACTTTGAAAAGCCTCTGCCTTATCTGCCAGATATTGTTCATCTGTATATGATTGATCCGTATTTTTTTTGTAGTCGTATCCCTGCATCACAGCGCTAAGTGCTTTTTGAGCCTCTTCTTCGACCGTGTCGACCTGTTTATTCAAGTCTTTTTTGAGCCGTTTGATTGTACCAGGTGTTAAATCTGCCCCTGTATACTTTGCTTCAATTGCATCAAATCCAGCCTGGATCTTACTGCTAGAAAGTGCGTCAACAATATTCTGCATCTTTCCTTGTAGTTCTTGAATAACCCTGTCTTCGTCAACGTCAATAGCGCCGTCTAATAACGCGCCGTTTGTTTCGTTGTATAGATAGTCATACAGCTTCGTCCCCAGCCGTTCCAATTGCTTTTGAGCGCCAGCATATGTATCTGATAACTCTTTATCTTGCTCGGATCCATCTCCAAAAAGTAATGCTGCGGACAGGTGGATCTGATACCCTCTGTCTTCTGCATACTGTTCTGCGCTTTTTATGTAATTTTGAATCTCAGTACCATATGACTGGAAATCATCTTTCGTCATCTCATAACCGACATTGATTTTCCAGCTTGTCTTTTCTGTCTGGCTCAGGCTGTCTTTTACTGTATCAAGCGAATCCGAAGTCTGTGAGATTGCTTCCGCAAGCGCTTCCGCTCCTTCCACGGTTTCCTTGCCGATGATTTCTTTTGCAAGCTCGTCGATTTCTTCCATGGAAAGCTTAATGTTTCCAAAGTGTTCCTCAAGACTGCTTTCTGCTGCTTTTCGCTCTGCATTTTCAATCGCTCCAGAAATGGCTTCGTATGCTGTAATTGCCAGTGATATTGCAGCTGTTCCTCCTGCAAAAGCACCTCCAAATCCGCCTCCCAGCTTGGATAATTGACTAATTGTACTTGCAATCTTAACTCCGGTGCTCGCAGCCTTTATTGCAATAATTCCTCCTGCAATTCCTTTTAGTGCTCCGCCCACGGCCGTTCGGTTCTCAACAATCCAATTCAGTGCCTGGAATGCATTTTCCCACACTACCTGAATTGTGTTTTCTGCGCCTTCTACAATATCAACAAAATCTCCTTGATATGTTTCTGCGAAATCAACAAGATCTGCTGTTGCGTTTGGTAATGATTCTGCGAGCCAGCTTATAAAATCTCTTGCATTGTCTGCATAAACATCAGTTATCTTAATCTGCATGTCATCCTTCGCACTGTTCAGCATTTTTTCTGCATTTTCCAGTGTATTGGTTGTTGTTTTATACATCTTATCGAGTGATCCGTTGCTGTCTTCTACTTTCTTTTCAAGCTCATCCCAAGCACTTGTTCCTGTCTTTGTGTCCTTTTTTACTGCGTTGAGCAAATATGACATCTGGCTGTATCGATGTGTACCCGAAATCGCTGCAATTGTAGTTGCCTTGTCTTCATCGGAATAATCTTTGATTGCATCGTTGATGTCCTCTAGAGTTTCCTTGAGTCCTATAAACTTTCCTTTCGTGTCCCAAATGGAAACTCCGATTTTATCCAACGTATCTACGGCCGTGCTATTTGATACAAGTCTCGTAAGCATGGAGTTAGTTGCCGTTCCTGCTTCTTCTGCCTTCGTTCCGTTATTTGCAAGAATTCCCAAGGCTGTAATTGTATCGTCCAAATCAACTCCGACCGTTCTTGCAGCTCCACCAGTCTTGATCAATGCCTGCATTAGCTGTTCCGCTGTCGTATTGGAATAATTATTTGCAGATATGAGTTTGTCCATATACGGTGTCAAATCGTTAATTCCGAGTTTCAGCGCTCCCATAGAATCCGTAATAAGATCCGATGTTGTTCCAAGCTCTTTCCCTGTCGCTGTTGCCATTCGAAGCACCGGCATCAATGCATTTGTTGATTCCTGCACATCCCATCCGGCCAGTGACATATACTCTAACGCGGATGCAGACTCCTGTGCTGTATATACGGTTTTTGATCCTGCATCAAGTGCCGCCTGCTCCAGTTGGTTGTATTCTGACTTCGTTGCCTGAGTAATTCCGGCAACAACCGCCATTTCCGACTCAAAACCTTTGTATGTTTCTGCTGCACTTTTTGCCGCAACTGCCAAGCCTGTTGTAACCGCTGCTCCGGCTGTAATCATTGCTTTTCCAAGTCTTGTTGCCTTCTGGTCTATTCGGTCAAGCTGGCTTGCTGCACTTTTTAAATTTCTCTGGAAGCTCGAATTTTTTCTTGCGCCGAGCTCAATTTGCGTTTTATATGTAACTTCTCTTGGCATTTAGTCACCTTTATTTGCAATCATAATTTCTTCTACGACATCGAGAAAATCCGTTATTGGCATATCTCTTAAAAATTCAAGCGATGTAGACAACCTCATCGAAGCTCTTACCGTCAATCTTTTTAGATTTTCAGCAAGGTTGTCAGAGGTGCCTAACCGAATAAAAAATAGAGAGTCACCCTCGCCGTAATATTGTTCATGTCTTTCCAGCTAAGCATGTTGAAAAACTCAACCGGATATTTTGTCACACGCATAGCGATATGCTTCAAGTAAAGCGTGTCTCTGAATTTATTCCGTGGGTGCCAATTCAATGCATCTACAACCTTATCGACTTCCTGCGCGTCAATTGTTGTCAATTTTTCCAGCCCTGATAAGTCTACGGAATTAATTTCTTCGCCTGAGAACTTATATGTCTTCCCGAGCTTTATGATAAAAGATGTGTTCTTTTCCATCTCTTTTGGATCTTCTTCTTTTTTTGCCGAAATACTATCTGCTGCTGCTTCAATTTCTGCGCTTGTCTTTATTGTTTCGTTATTTTCCATGGAGTTCTCCTTGTCCGGCGCTGGTTTCCCAGCGCCTTAAAATCCTAGGTATATTTCTGAAGCTTTTCTGTGAGATCCACCCCGGCGATGATGCATCTGCCGGTAAACTTGTTAACATCCGTGATAGTTTCTCCGTCAATTTCTTCCGTGTAGCAAGTTACCGATTTCTTGATAGATGGATCTCCTACTCCTCCAACCTTAAGGCTGCCGTAATCTACCTTCGTTGTCATTCCTCTAATCGTTACTGTTCTGTTGAACAGGTCTTTGATTCCTGTTTCCGGGTCGATAAATTCCTGAGCAGCTCTTACGATAATTGGCTCGCTGTCATTTGCCGCAAGTGTCAATCCGTCTTTTGACAGTCCTGTGAACTTAATCTCGACCTCCATATTTTTAAGCTGACCGATTGCAGGGGAATCGAATTCTCCCGCAAATCCCGCCATTTTGAGTGTTTCTGTGACAAATTCAAGCTCTGGACACTTAAACTCTTCTGAAACCCCTGCAAGTCTGTTTGTTTTCGCTGCTGTTCCTGAGTAAACATTAAAATTCGCTGTCTTGTCAGGAATCATTCCTTGTCTCCACATTAGTCCTCACCTCCTGAAATCTCTGTTATCATTTTGCTGATGTATTTCTTATCCCATGTGAAGTGGTTCTTGATATACTTCCATGTTGGGTAATCAGCATAGCTTGTCTGGAATACAATATCGCCTGCGGACACTTTATCTTCTGGATTTTCGTGTTCGTCGAAAATGATTGCCCCTCCTGCAAGATATGTTGGCGAAAGTCCCGCGAGGCGGAAGTTATAATTATTCACAACCGACTTAACGTTTGCCGCACTTAAATCTTCTCCGATTTCCGTGCTGTAATCTGTTTTGAATGTGTTTTCCAGCCAGTTTGCAATAGCAACGCTCTTGATTGAGCGATCGTTTGGTGCCGTTTTATCCGGATATGCTGCTGTTGTGTCGCCCCAGCTCTTCCAGCCATTCATGTAAAGGAATGTAGATACGCCGCAAGCCACAACAAAGTCGTTCATCTGCTTCTGTGTATACAGCTTCTCTGTCCCGTCCTCGAGTGCTACTCCGTCAATCATGGCGTTCACGTTATCAATCGATCTCGGCACATTGTTGTTCTTTGCCATCTCATACTGCATGAGTGCCATCTTTTCACACGATGCATAAACCTTGTTTCCGGCCATAATTGTGTATGTAGGCCAGCATACTACTGTGTGTCTTGCGAATACTCCGAGCTTATCCTTTGCCGCTTTTACATCTTCCGGTCTCTTTGCCCCGGTAAGATCACAAAACGCCTGTGATCCCAATACATCTCCTACAAGTTCCGCCTTTGCCTCAAGCACTGCTGCAACGGCAGGATGAGCCGAATATTTTGGTGCTCCGATAAACATAGGGACAATGTTGTGCATCGGATATACTTCATCCGTCAAATCAATTCCAAATCTTACTCCGTCCTCATTCGTTCCACCAATGACATCTTTATCCTCTACCCCTTCCGGGTTTAACTTTGCATAAGCAATCTTGATTGATTCTTTGCTTGCAAAAGCTCCATCTTCGGATACTGCGATGTCCACAAATCCATCTGTATCAAAAGCCACTTCGTAATCCGTTCCTCTTGTTCCTGTTGTTGCTCCATCTTTTACGACGATTGTATCTAACAAGATTCCCGGCACCTCAATCTTTGTGCATCCTTTTTTGAGCTTAAAATCCTCTTCTGCAACTGCTGTTGTATGCTTCGAATTTGACGGGTCCAGCACATTGATCATGACAATTGGAAACGACCCGAATTTGCATGCAGCAAGATATGTCTGCATAAGAGTATAATTCTCGTAATCTGTACATGTCCCCATCTTTGCAATCATATCCGCTTTCTTTTCGATGATGATCGGCTTGTTTACCGCGGAGCTTGGATCATCCAGCAGGTTAATCGGCGCTGTTCCGATCACGACCTGTGCAACACTTGCTTTCTCAATGCTCTCTTCTACATTTGAGCCTCGCGTAGTTTCAATTCCGTGCTTGTATTCAGCCATTGTTTCCTCCTAACTTCTTTTCGAAATTTCTGTAAAGCAATTCCAAATAAGATCCTTTTCTTTTAAGTTCATTTCTTTTTTTTGCCAGGTCGTCTACGTCCACAAAAAATTTTTCAGCAGGCCCGTATTTTTCCTTTACCTGTTCTTTTTTATCTTTTGGATCATATGTAAAAAGCTGGTTTTTGCTTACCACTCCCTTTACATCCGGCCCGATATACATGATCTGTTTCATATCAGATTCCCTACCTCCATTCTTATTGGTATATTTGGCAATTTCCATTTGGTTACATAGGCGCTTTGCGCATAATTTGCGTCGCATAGAGGATTTCGCGCTTTTGTTTTTTCTTTCTCCATCTCATACTTTCCGTCGATGATTCCCTTTTGCGTAAAATGGAGATCAATCTGATTCATCAGATTTGATAGGATTTTTTCTCCGTCCCTCTTGACATCAAATGACATTATCTGGAACAGGAGCTGCACGTCTACAATCCAACGCCCGTCACTGTCTGTCTTCTCGTCTCCAAGGACGACCATGATATAGTCATCTGTGGTCTCCTCTTTGTAATCTTCATCCAGTTCGCCATCCTCTCTGAATGGCTTGTGCTGCGGGTAGATTGGAATTTCCTTCCATCCCTCTTCTCCCGGAATTTTAATTTTCATTTTCTGAAGTTCTTTAACTATTGCATTTTGTAAATCAAGGTCTGTCATTTAGTATCCTTTCATCAGCCGATCAATTTCGTGCAGCATGCGCCTCTGAAGCATTTCTCCTGTTTCTTTCTGAAATCTTTCCTGAACCTTATCGTTACGAATCACCTGTGGGATTGCTGGTGGTGCCACTCCGCGCAATGCTGCGTCTGCCTTGTCCGATATTCTCTGGAACAGGCCTAAGTTTCCGTTAACAACCTGAACAAAAGGCTTTGGGTTCTGATTAAGCGGATCCATGCTTCCATTTCGCATAACTCTTGCAAAGACATTTCCGGGGTCCGGATCATACGGGCTTGACGATCTGACCGTGTATCTCGGCTTTAATACCGACATATCTCCTTTTCCGAAGTTGTACAGATTTCCATGCCCTCCGGTGAATCGTAATACTGCTGTTGGGTCCGACCAATTTGCCTTGATCCTTCGAAGTGTTTCTTCTACATCTTTCTGCCGTACGTTGTACTCATTGGCGGTTTCCTGTTTTATGACCTTTGCACCTGTCTGAAGTGTTCTGTTTGCTGCGTTAGCAATTACTCGTCCGCTTTTGTTCGCTGCTTTTCCAAGCAGTCTTTCCACTTCCTCAATTGTCATGTATCCATTCATATCAGTTCATCTTCTTCCCTACGGTGATCTGTATCATTCCTGGTGTTTTCTTTACGCTTCTGACAAACATTCGCTCTCCATCGACGGTGATTATAGAATTTGCCGTGAATTTTCGTTTCGCGTCTTTTTCTCTGATGTACAGGGAAAATCCGGCGTCATTCTGCGTATTCTCCCTTGGGTTAAAGCTGCCTTTCAGAACATTCCCAGCATCTTTCAGGCTTACCTCCTGCTTGATAACTGTCATCTTCACGCCGTCTATCGTGTGCTCCTCTGCAAATTCGTCCAAATCAAAAAATGCTTCCTCTAAGTCATCTTTAAATGCATCTTTAAAGTTCATTTGCGCTTTCCTTTTTTACTCCGGCTTTTGGTTCATCTCTGACGAATCCTTTTTCTTTCATCCATGCCTCATCTGCCTTTGAGAGACCTTTTACGGTCTCTCCCGGCTTGAATGTTTTTCCTTTTACTTCAACGTAAGATACTGCAATCATGTTTTATCCCCCTATTACTCCATAGAGTTCTGGTATTCGATTACTGCCGACTTAAGTTCATCGAGTTTCATTGTTGTTGTAACCGGTGCTCCGATCGACTGTCCGTACTTAAAAAGTGCGTCCTTTGTCATCGAATTAATCTCGTCCTCGGACTTAAGATTCACAGCTCCGTCTTCTGTCGCGTCAGCAACCGGAATTGCACTATCCTCATTTAATGATTCTTCCGAAACCTCATCATAGATATTGGCAACCAGCCATCCCTCCGGGTCGTTTGGATATGGGACCGGGCGTGAAAACTCTCCGATTGTCATCAAGTTTCCGTTCTCATCCGGCATTACACGAGGGACGATTTTTTCCGCATGGGACTCAAACCCTGTTCCTTTTACAAACGTAACCTGACCGTAAACTGTCTTTCCCATTCCCGGCTGCAGGAATGCAATTGTTCCTTTCGGCAACAGTTCTTTTGCCTTTCCGTCCAGATCTTCATACTTGTTCGAATAGGTAAACAAGTTAAATACGATTCCGTTGATATTGATTGAACCGTTATATGAAACCCCATCTGGAAGCTCTCTCTGCTTGATTTCTCCCATCTCTACAGCTTTTTTATTGTAAAATTCAAGGAAATCTGGATCTGTCATAAACAACATTGACACATCGCCTGTCATTACGATATCTGATGCTGTAACTCCTCTTTCCTTTAATTCCAGTGCCATCTCGTACAGCACTGTGATTCTCTCCTGTGCGGTCATGGTCTTAAAATCTTTTTTAAACTTGTATTTGTTCTTAAATCCTGTGCTATTGTCATAGTATCTAAGAGCCAGTTCTTTATAATTCACTCCATCTACCGCATCCTGCGCCGTCGAGAAATGTTTCATCAGGACCTCTCCATCCGTGATGATCTGGATGCACATGAGCTCGTGCCGGCGAAGGATTGATTTTCGCATATCATCCATGCACTCAGCTTCAATCTCTCTTTCTCTGTCCGCTGGTGTCCGATTGCTTCTCGGGTCTTCTCCAAACGCCTTTTTTTCAAGGTCTTCCGGCGTGATAACCATTTTCGGTGCGATATATGGCGCAGTGACATACTCGGATTTATATCCTTTCTTTTCGATTACAATGCCATTTGCAACTGGCGCCACGAATGGTGCGACCTTTCTATTTCCACGCTTCATTTCGATTAGTGCTTTTTCCGAATAAAAGCATCCAGCATCCGGGAAGTATCTGTCTTTAAAAAACTGGGCGACCGGATACATTTTTTTGATTGTGTCAATCAATTTCACTGTCTGAATAACCATTTTTACCTCCTACTTTAAAATGATGTTTTTCTCTCTTAATGTTTCTTTATCCGCTGCTGTAAGTGCCTCGGATGTGATGAGATGCAATCCTCTGAACTCTCCGCTGTCGTAAACTTCGATAGGTACCTTTGTTGCCTCCGGGTCTACTTCAACTGTTTCTGCCGCGATAACGCTTGGTGTTCCGCTCTTGGCATGCAGGCTGTATTCTCCTTCGCTTGTGACATCAATCACCTGTCCGCGTTTAATTTCCTTTACCTGTGCGGCTGTCACCGTGACTTCAACAACTCTTCCTCTAAGATTCTGTGCGTTTCCGGCAATAAGATTGTCCGGTGTCATGGTGTAGCCTTCTGTGTTAAGCTGCTGCATAACTTACACCCCTTTCTTCTTGTTGATGTACGCCGCCATCTCGTCGGCTTCGTTCTTTTCCTCTTCATCCGGCTTTCCTGTTCCAACATCTTTTGCTCCGGAAAGGTCTGAGTCTTCCTGCGCATTCTGCAAATATGCTCTCGCAAGTTTCTCGCCATTTACCATTGCGTCATATGCTAACGTTTTGCCGTCTGTTTTGTTTTCTCCGTATTTTGCCTCGTTCAAGGCTTCCGGAGTGACTGTTTTTGCAATTGCATCCAGCGAATGAATGCGTGCATTCTCTTCTGCAACTCCACTCAGTCTGCTTTCTTCTCTCATTGCATTAATCTCAGCCTGAATCTCTGGATGCTCTTTTGCTAATTCAGCTAATGTCATATTTTTTTCCTCCTTTTGTTCTTTATCAGAAACGGCGTTTGCCGGGTTCTGCTGTTTGTTCTGTTGCGACGTCGCAACGGGTTGCACCGGTGCAACTTTGCTTTTTTCCATTGCAACTGCTAATTCTTTGATTTTGTCTTCCGGAATTACCTGCAGCTCTGATGCGACAAACTGCTGCACGTTCGCATCTTTTACCTCTTCGGAAGGTGCCCCAAACAGATAGCCATCTGCAAATCCAAGCTCAATTGCTCTCTCCGGCGACATGTATGTCTCGTTGTCCATGAGCTGTTGCAACTCTTCCTTCGCCTTTCCCGTCTTTCGCATATATGCGTTAATAATTCCGTCGTCGATCGCCTGCAGTCTGTCATGTGTCTGCTGCATTGTTGTCTTGTTTCCTGCTGCACTCGTTGATGCATTGTGGATCATGATATATCCCGCATCCGAGATTAGAACCTCATCTGCTGCGCAAAGCAAAAATGTTGCCGCGCTTGCTGCACAAATGACATGCGCCGTTACCTTTCCCTGGTAATTCATGATGTCCGCGTACATCTCGTATCCGTAGCTCACATATCCTCCCGGACTGTTGATTTCAATTTCCACATCCTCGCCTGCTGCCTGTTCTAAGCCTTCGCGGATTGTCTTCGGTGACGTGTAATCCCAACCAAAATATTTGTAAATCCACGCATCATCGTTCCCGATGATCGGACCTTTTACATTAATCTTTGCCATCGTTCTTCTCCTTTGCTATTTCCTTTACTTCCAGTGCTCTATTTGCTTCCGCAAGCTGTTCATTCTCTCTGATCAGCGTACGGACATTCTCTTCGTATTCGCTTCCGTTGATAGCCGCGCATTCGTCTTCTCTCGTTGACAGTCCTGCCGCAATTCTCTGTGTTGCCGCATTGACTTCCTGCATAGGGTTCAGGCATCCCTGCGCTGGTCCTGTCCACGTTGCATTTGCATATGCCTTTCTAATCATTGGATCTGTAAAAAATCCCGGTGCATTAATCCGACCGCGTGCTACCGCCTCGGATAACCACTGTTCATATACAACCTGGCAAAAATCATTCACAAACCACTTCCGGCGCTTCATAAATGCTCTCCATGATTCGTTTAACGCTCCCTTGCTTGCAGAAAAGTTCTGCCCGAATTTCTTTTGCAAAACTTCCGGTGATATCTCAAGCGCTGCCCCAATCTGCGTGATCATTGCGTCCATAAACTCCGAAAAGCTTCCGGATGGATGCTCGGCCTTGACTGGTGTAACTCCTTCTCCCGGTTTTAAAGTGACGATCGTGCCGGATCCCAAAACAATCTCGTTGTCTTTTTTCTCCGGTATTCCGCCGGCAGGTCCTTCCCAATCGTCCTCGTCGTCCTCGTCATTCTCACCTTCATATCCGGTGTCCGGCTCTTCTCCGTCTTCCGTTGTGATAAATACGGCTAAGATAGAATTAACAACCGCCGCCATAATCTCCGCCTCTGTGTATCGCGTAGTCTGTTTTAGCGTCTGAATAATCGGTGCCAGGAATGGCACACCTCTGTATTGTTCTGCTGTTTCAGCGTTAAAAATGTGCAGTATATTTTCATTCCCTGTTTTCTTTCCGCGTCTCTCCACTCTCGCCCATTCCTGTTTTTCCATTCCCATCTCGCCCGGAAATGTTGAGCTTATGTGATATGCGACCACCCTGCCATCTTTGTCAATTTCGATTCCGTTCATAATCCGGTTACCGTTCTTTTCTCTTTTGTCGTAACCGTAGTATTCACCGCTTGACTCTCCCGGTGTGCACACTCGATCTGCCTGTATAAGCTTTAATTTGATTCCATACGGCATATTTACTTCCGGCCGTTTGTGTAAAACCAACACAAACGCTTCTCCGTTTCGAAGCCAATCTGAAAATGCAATCTGCTGCAGTTCATAAAAATTGTTCTGATCGGCAATGTCGCACAATGTGCTTTCCGCCCATAGAGCAAATTCACGTTTTATGGACCGTTCGATATCTGTTGCCTGTTCTCTGCTAATTCCCAGATATTCAAAATCAATCTTTGGCTTTACGACCAATCCTGGGCCAATCGTGCTTGTATTTGTTGCATTGACTGCTGCCGCTCCAATTGGCGTGTTCATGGCAAGATCGCGTGTCCTCTCGCGTAGTGTGGTACGATTTTCCTCGATATCTGATTTAGGAGACAGGCTTTCCGAGTTGTATCCTTTGGCCCATGTTGCGGAATGCGACGCACCGCCGTTGGAATATCCAGAATTTGTAAACTGTTTCATGATATTTTGCTGTGCCCTCAGACTGCTCGTGCCTGTTTCCATGCGTGCGATTTCTCTTTCCATCTTGGCAATATTCAATTGATTTTCTAATTCACGTTTTTTTCGTGCCGTTTCAAAAAATCCCATATCTTACCCCAACGGAATTACCCGCTTTGCCTTTCTTCTCGTTGTTCCCTTCTGTTCCCAGTCAGCTATAGCTGCCTCGGTTTCTGAAATTTCTGCATTTACCTCTTTGAGTGTTGCTCTGTTCAGCTGATTCGAACCGATTGTGTATGACTGACCTCCCAACAGGATCTTTTTTCTCGCTTTCCGCAAGTCCTCCAGATCTTCAAGTGCTCGTTCATATTGCTGTTTTGTTCTGATTGTCACCATGGACTAAACCTCAATTCCTTTCGTTACATGTCTGGTTGCCTTCTTTTTTCTTGCAACTTTCTTGGTGTAATTGATTCCTTTTTCCAGCTGTGCTTGCAGCTTGTCCCATTCAGGTCTCAAGATTTCCTCTACTGCATAGTTGTAATTAAAAAGATCAAGCGGCTCGTTTCTTGTGCCTTTTCTTTGCACCCATGTGGTTCTGTAGTATCCATTTACCTTCTTTTCCACCTTGTACTCGGATGATACGAGTCCTTCGTAGTACTCATCGCCATATCCTCGTCTTGTGTCTGCCGGGAAGTGGCAATATCCAGCTCCCGGCTCCTGAATTTTTAGCCGGTTCGAAATATCGTCTTTCCCGGAATCAGTTCCGATGATCTGGATTACAGTCCGGCCGATCACCTTATCTTCCTTTTTCCCGTCCTTCTCTTCCTTGATCTGGACCACGGTTCTGTGATATAGGAGCGGCAAGTCCGGCTTTTGGTTATATCCCTTGATTCCGTAGCACTTCTTGCCTTTGTCTTTCATCTTCTTAATCCACTTGTACACTCCGTTTGTATGGTGTCCGCCGGTGTCAATTGCAAAGCCTGCAACATTCAATTCCCGGCCGTCCGCGAAATGCAATGGCTGTGCAAGATAATCTTCCAGCTCATCCCATATCTCCGCTTTGTAGAGGTCTCCGTAGATTTCTGTTTTATAGATACCCCAGCTTTCATACTCTCTGGCCCATCCTCGGATTTCTACCTCGAAACGGTCATCCTGCACATCAACTGCTGCCGTGAGCATCAATACTCCTTCCGGAATATCTGCTCCGTAATCCTCTGCTCTGCTTGCAAGGGTCTCTTCTGATACGGAATCGTCCAGGTACTGGCTTTCATCCCAGGTCTCGCCAAGTGACGTGTTGACAAATACCTTCATATCTTCCGCATCGTGGAATTTATCCAGTTTTTCTTTTGCTTTCAAATAGCGATTTATGATATCTTCCCAGTCAACAAAAGGGCTTGCCATTTCGTTGAGTTTGAAGCTTTTTATCTTTTTTCTTTGCGGATGCTGTGGAATCCATTTGTGTTTGCTTTCTTTCCATTTCCGCTCTGCAATCAAGCATCCACATTCCTTGCATGCCATGGCTGGCTTCTCCGGATGTTCTGTGTCTATACGATCAAATTCGTATGATTGCCATGCTCCGCATTCCGGGCACTGTACGCTCCATACATTCATATTTCCTGCGTTGTATGCATCCTCGATCTTGCTTCTTCCGGCAATGGTCGGAGTTGATGTTTTTATAATTTTTTTGTTCCAGAAGCTTGTTGCTCGCTTTTCTGCAAGCAAAATCGGGTTTCCTTCCGCTCCTGCCGATTCTGGGAATCGGTCCACCTCATCCATCCAGATGATTCTTCGTGGATCAGATGCAAGCGATGACGGTGAATTTGCTCCGGAAAGTGCAATTGTTCCTCCCGGATACGCTTTTAAGCAAATTGTGTTGTTTGAATTTCTGGATTTTGCTCCAGCCACCTTCTCTTCAAGTTGCGGCACATCCTGAATCATCTGTGCAAAACGTGTTTTCGAGAAACGCTCTGCATCGTTGATTGTTGGCATTACAAGCATCTGTATTGCCGGCTCGTAGTCAATGTAATATCCAATTCCGCACATGATGATCAGTGTTTTTCCGACCTGTGCGGAGCTCATAACAACGGTTTCTGTCGTGTCTGGGTCTGTTATGGAATCCATAATTTCCTTCTGATACGGCACTGTTTTGGATGAATAGTGTCCGGCTTCGCTTGATCCTCTTGGGAGGACCATACATTTATCCGCCCATTCGCTGATAGTCAGCGGCGGCTTTGGTTTTAACTTTTTTGCAATTCCGCACATAAACGAAAGGGTCTTATAATCAACTTCCTGCATCTTCCTCGCCTCCCAGTGCTGTAATTGCATCCATTGGTACATCTATGTGCTCATCCGAGTAAAAATCTGCCGGATTGTAGCTCGCCAACTCAATCAGCGCTCCATCGATTTCCTCCCGGAGCATCG
Source organism: uncultured Lachnobacterium sp. (assembly GCA_900552085.1). GTDB lineage: Bacteria > Bacillota > Clostridia > Lachnospirales > Lachnospiraceae > Roseburia. The sequence continues at coordinate 4,132 of URYB01000002.1, read as the reverse complement.
TTTGGATTTCTGTTCTGGACTTTCCTTCCAGCTTTTTTGCCATCTTTGCCGGGATTGCATTCATTTTTGATTTGAATTTTTCGAACATGTCCGTCATGACACGCTCGACATCTTCTGCTTTATGTACCTGTCCCAAGATGAGCTTTAGCTTAATTTCTGTAATCTGTGTCTTTACGTGTTCATGCTTTGCATGTTCTTCGTCATAGTTAAGTTCCTGCTCGTCATCGTCAGTTTTTATCCCGTTTTTTCCGGCGTTAATTGCCTTGAGTGCTGTGATATACCCCTTTGCCGAATTCCAGAAGAGATATTTGCCGTGCGAATCCCTCTTTACAATGCCCTTGTCGGCAAGGTCTCTGATTGTCCTGTCTTTCACGCCAAATAAGGATTCCAGCACTTTTGAGGCAACGATCATATCTGTAAAATCTACGTCGTTTTTTACTGCCATTTAGTCCTCCTTTTTCGGCAATGCGCCCAAAAATTGGTGTATAGCTAGTCAAACCGTGGGCTCATCGGGGCGCAAGGCTTTTTGATTCCGGGCCGGAGAACCTATGTTCTCGTTCTCCGGAGGTCTGGATTTTCGCCCATTTTCGCCATTTCTTCTCTTTTGGCATCAAAAAAGCATGCAATCTCTCGACTGCATGCTCATATTCGCTATACACTGTTCCATTTTCTTTGCATCTTCTGTCGTGCAACGTCTCGTGTCGTGCTTTAACGTAGTGTTTATCGCGTTTCTAATAAAAAACACGGTGCACATGACGACCATTGTCTGTGCTCCGTGTTTTATTTGCTGCCCTATGTGGCAACCCTCTTATGCCCTCCGGTTTTGCCCGGTGCTTTTATGTCGGAAGCAGCTCTTCGATTGGGGGAGTGTATTTCTGCTTCCTTTGCATTTATGCATGTTATAACTATAGCACACAAAACCCGAACAAAACGAACACTTTTCATTTTTTACAATATTTTTTTGATTCTTCTTTCAGATATCGTTGCGTTGATATTCTGATAGCGTCAGCTGTATATCCTTCGCCTAAAATCCTTGCTGTTTTTGTCCATGAATATCCGTCTTGATAGTGTAACCGCATGATCATCCGTCGCTCCGAATCCGGTACTGCTGCAATGTATGTCTCTACCTCATCCAGCATGTCCCCGAGCCTTTCTTCCAGAAATTGCATCCTTAAAAAGCTTCTCTGTAGTGCTGTCTTTCTTTTACTGTATTCCTTGTCTTGTATCCCTTCCACGGTATACGGCATCTCTCCTCCGCTTCCGCCTCGTACCCTGTCTCTTACGCTCTTCTTTTCCATTACGGCGAGTTCTCTTTTTAGCTTTTCGGCCCGGACATTCAAGTCCGCATGTTCTCTTTTTAGCATTCTGTATTGTTCGATTGCGTCTGTATTCATCCGTGCCTCCTAATTGCTTCGCCTTGATGTCTGCATTCTCCGCCTTGCCTGATTCGCGTATATGTTTTGTTCTATTACCCGCTGTCTTGCTTCCCGTTCCTCTGCCTGCTGCCTGTCATGTTTCTCTTTCCATCCCCTGTATTCTTTGCATGTATCATGGCAATACAGGTGCCGACTGCTGCAGTACTCGCATGGTGTTGGATCGTCTTTCACCCTTGCGCATGTCTTTCGATGTATGCATTTATCATCGCATATTTTCTTTTTGCTAAATGCGCATTTCCTTATTCGCAGAACTTCCGAAGCTCCACCATCTTCTGTGTCAGCTCTTTGTTCTGCTCCTGTATGTCCTGGACCTTTTCTTCGTTCTCGTCAATCAACTGCTGCAACCTTACCATCTCTTTACTGCATGCTTCTTTTACAGATTCTGGTATTTCTTTCTTAGCATCCGTCTGGCTCTTGCCATCATTTTGTTGCACCGGTGCAACTTTCTTTCTTCCTCTCTTTGGCGGCAACTCTTCCTCCCGGATTCCCTGTCTGATCAGTGCATCTCTGATTGCATCCTTTGGTGCCGCGTTTAGCTCTGCCAGAACTTTAATCTGTTGTGTCTTATTGTCTGCTCCTAAGTATCTTCTTTTAATTTCTTCATCTGTCATCTGTAATTTCATTTCTTTTTCCTTTCCAAAATTTCAATCATTCTATTTACCGTTTCCAGTTGCAATGACTTATCGTCTATGTATATATCTGCGTGGACCTTTCTGCAATCACTTCCGTAATATTCAATGTTTTCTGGCAGGTTTTCGTTAACCGCATCAAATTTCAACCCCATCCATTCGCACCATTCGACTGCTGCCCGAAGAAGTTCTCCTTCTCTGCATGTCCACAATATAAGTTTTTCTCCCTTTTCCCTTTGCCTTTTCAGCCAGTCTATTAATATTACGTTTGGCGATCCGATGTCTGGCCAACACGACGTGCACAATGTTCCGTCAAAATCTACCGCATATATCATGTTTTTCCTTTCTGCTCTCACACTCTCTTGTTCCATGCTTCTATGGCCATTTCTTTTATTTCTTCCATTTCATCAAACACTTCACTACTTGATTTCCCGTAAGTTTCAAACGTATAGGCCGTTGCTGTCGCTTGACATATCGTGCACGAACAGCAAATCACTGCACCGTTCTTTTCTAACTTCATGCCTATTTCAGCTTCACTTCCGCAAAACGGGCAAAGCTCAAGTTGTATCTTTTTGCTCGCTTCTCTTCAAATAATTTTTTCATTCTTTCTCTCCTTCTGCCGTTGCTTCGCGCATAGCTTCCATAAAATCATCCGCTGATAGTATCATTCCATAGCAGCCAGTTTCTACCTGTATGTATTTTTCATTGACTTGTACCCCTATTACTGATCCGTCACGTAAAGTCATGGTTACGAATTCTTCGTTTTCGTCTTCAGGCAATTCCGGATTGTCAAAAATGTTTCCAATCACCTCATAGTTTTCTGTAGTAAATTCCTCCAGAGATTCCTTGTCAATCGATCCTGGCTCAATTGTCACAAATCCGCTTTTCTCCCATACGACTTTTGTTCGAATAATATCTTCCAGAGATTCGTCATCAAAGTGTCCCTCTAAGATATCATTCTCAAAGATTAGCTTGCCGTTCTTATCTTCGACTCCGGTGCACTGGCAGATTGTATTATCCAAAATATGTACATCATGTGGAATGCCTGTAATCATATTCCACTCCACCCATTCGCCGGTATCAGACCTTTTGCCGCGGAATAAATATCTCTTCTCCATGCTATCCCTCACTTTCCCTGTACGGTTCTGGTAATTGCGTCCATGCAATCGTTTTTCTATAATTCTTTTTTTCTTTGCATTGCAGTTTTTCGTTTCTTCTGGCTTAGTTTTCTCAATTGCAAGGTAGCATTCTTCTAAATTCCCTATTTTTTCATACTCTCTCAGTTTTGCAATCTGGAAGTCTTTTGTCCCATTATGTTGTAAATAACTTTTTAAATTCTCAGCTTTTGTCACTGTTCCCTCCATCCTTCCCTTGTCAGTTTCTGTCCGCAATTGCTACAATATTTGTCTGTTATTCTTACACCGTGATCACAGATCGGGCAAATTGCGTAGTCACCTTTGGGGAAAATCATTGTTGCGGGGTCCTGGTATGATACTGCTGCTGCACATTCAGGAATGCTGCCGATCTTTTGGTATGCATCTATCTCATATATCATATTTACAAGCTTTGGCTTCAGCTCGTTTCATTGTTCCGCTAATTTTTCAAGTGTAATCCTGTCGCTCATGTTGCCTCCTCTTCGATCATTTCTTGAATAACTTCTCCAAACTTTCCCGTCATCAGCTCTGAGATCAATGCATCTCTTAATTCTTCTAAATATCGATTTTCTTCCGTGTTCTTGTGCATACATCATTATTGTCCAACGCCTTAATCGTCTTTTTGATAAGCTTGCAATATTTTTCTTTCACTGCTATCCCTCCATTTTTTTGAATTCTTTAATAACGTCTTCCAACGCGTTCAAAAATGGCATTATACTAATTTTTTCCATACTGCACACCTGGCTTTCAAATTCAAGTTCTGCCCTAAGCCTTTTAATAAACCCTTGTCTGGCATCATTTTCAGTCTGTATCGGATCGATGACTTCCTTCACTTTTTCATGCTGAATATAATTACTCGGCGATAATCCATAACCGTTTTTTCTAATATCTTCCAGTGCAACTCGTTTCGTGA
>URYB01000001.1 GCA_900552085.1 uncultured Lachnobacterium sp. | reverse complement strand
ATAAGGGCAAAAACAAGGGAAAAGGATACATATATAGAATTTTCAATGGCGGGAAACCTTGAAAATAGGGGAAAGTTAAGAGAGTTAATAGATAAATTCCAGTTTGTAATGGAATTAAGAAGGTTTCATTTTTGAGCGTCAAGGTATGATAGGACGAGGTAATAATGATAAACTACAAAGAGATTGAAACGAAATTTGGTGTAAAATTTCCCGATTATTCTGGAAAGGTTCAATTAATGGGGAGAGAATCCTTTAGGTATGATTTGTATACGAACGGTGGCGCTTGGGTAACCATTCTTAAAAATTCAAAAGGAAATTGGTATTATATTCGTCTGAACAATGTTAGTGAATCACGTGAATTTGATGATCTGCAGGAGTGTATTAATGTAGCCTATAGAGATATGATAGCGTCAAAGCTATAACTTCAAGTTTATTGAGCTGACTAATTCGAAGTTATGGAAATGATGCCTGCGAGTCAGTATATAAATTACAGACATCGATTATTTAAAAAAGCAACCAAACTTGCAAAGGTGCGCACCGCGCGGAGCAGAAAATTACGTTACGCATCCACTCGGGCGCGAAAGTGTGCGCTTGTCGCACACTTTATTTAATTTTAACGTGATGCAATCAATTTACAGATTGGATTTCCCATAGAAGAAAATTTCTCTTCATATTCAGTCATAATATTACCTTCATTCATCTTTGAATCATGATGCAGATCTCTGGTAGATGCATCCAGATTCCAAATCGGAGATTCTTCAATTTCCTCTACTGAAAAAGTAAACAGATCCTGATTGTCGGTCTTGAATTCAATCCGGCCGTCCGGTGCAAGGAACTGGTCGTAGCGCTCCAGAAACTGACGGGAGGTCAGACGGCGTTTTGCGTGCCGATCCTTTGGCCATGGGTCCGAAAAATTCAGATAAATGCGGTCAACTTCTGCCTGTGCGAATACTTCCGGCAGTTTTGCGGCATCCTCACAGATGAAGTGGACATTAGGAAGCTGCAGCTCGTCCATTTTCTGTACGGCGCGCAGCAGTACACTGGTGTACCGTTCAATTCCGATATACTGGATATCCGGATTCTGTTCTGCCAGATCCATCAGAAAACGGCCTTTTCCCATGCCGATTTCCACATGAATCGGGGATGCGGACTGCAGAAATGCATGCCATTGTCCACGATGTTCCGATGGATTTTGTATACAATAAGGGCTTGAAGCCACCGCTTCGTTTGCGCCCGGAATATTGCGAAGTCTCATAAATATCTCTCCCTTAGTTTAGTGTTTATATTTCATATCATAGCATAATATACGCGGGGATTCTATGATTTTTGTGTGTATTTTGCAGCATATATTTACATTTATATTTGCCGTACAGCGGAAAAAATGTTGCGATATCGGTTTTTTGCGCTTATAATTTTTAATGAAAGAATAGAAATTCAGAACCGATTACAAAAAGGAAAGAAAGAGCAGAGGTTATTATAGATGAAGATGAAAAAAACATGGAAGCGGGTTGTCGCTGCGCTTTTTGCAGTGACCATGGTGATCACAGGAATTCCGCAGACCACATATGCCAAGGAATACTGGCCAAAGGGACCGTCCGTAGAAGCAAAGAGTGCCATTGTCATGGAAGTCAATACGGGAACGATTCTATATGAGAAAAAGAGTCATACCAAGCGTTTTCCGGCGAGTATTACAAAGATTATGACAACGCTGCTTGCCATAGAAAATTGTGATATGGACGAAAAGGTAACCTTCTCGGAGGACGCCGTATTCAAAAATGAGGGAAATACATCGCATATTTCCAGAAATCTCGGGGAAAAGCTGACCGTTGAGCAATGTATTTATGCGGTCATGCTTGAATCTGCAAATGAATGTGCCTATGCACTCGCGGAGCATATAGGCGAAAAACTCGGTGGTGATTACCGTACATTTATTGATCTGATGAACGAGCGGGCAAAGGAACTCGGATGTGTGAACACGCATTTCAACAACTGCAATGGTCTGCCGGACGAAGAACATTATGTCTGTGCGTATGATATGGCACTGATTTCTGCCGAAGCATACAAGAATGAGACATTCCGTACTGTATGCGGCAGCACAAGTTATACGATTCCAAAGACGAACAAATGCAAGGAGCCGTATTACTGCCATAACCATCACAAGATGATTTATCCGTGGCAGGGGGACGCTTCCCATCTGTATGATTACTGTACCGGTGGCAAGACGGGGTACACGGATGTGGCGCGTAATACGTTGGTTTCTTTTGCAGAAAAGGATGGAATTACGTTGGTATGTGTTGTGATGAAGGATGAAAAGCCATACCACTACACAGATACCCGCAAACTGTTTGATTATTGTTTCGACAATTTTAAGGCGCTGAATATTTTGGAAAATGAATCCAGTCTTACCAGCGATACCAAAAGTACCGGATTGCAGAATACAAATTCGTCTTTCGTAAAACTGGACAAGGACGCATATATCATTATGCCAAAGACTGCGGAATTTTCGGATGCAAAATTCGAAGAGGACAAAGAAATTGCAGGGACAGGCACGGTTGCAAAGCTAAAATATACGTATGCGGACCGCGTGGTGGGAAGTGCAGCAATCGTAACGACCGGAGCAAAAGTTGACAACAGTTATTTTTCACAGAATAAAAAAAGTGATCAAAAAGGCGAGGGGCGCGTGATATGGATCAAACCTGTGCATATTGTTCTGGGGATACTGGCGCTGGCGCTGCTGATCGTATTGATTTATCTGGCGAAGAAGTTTTATGACAATTTTTACAGAATCCAGCACAGATGGGAACTGCGCAGAAATGAAAAGGAACGGTTTCGTGAAGTGAAGAAAAAACGTTACCGCCGCAAAGACCGTATATTTAAATAAAATGTATGTATGAGATGGAGTAAACGATGGCTTCAAGCAGTAAGAGAACAAGATTGACAGAGGAAGCTTTGGAAAAAGTTCATAAGTTGATTGATTCCCATGGGGGAATTGTGAAGAAAGAGGAATTTGCAGATATCGAAGTGGATTATCGCCGGATTCTGGATTTTGTGGAATCGGGAGAGCTTGTAAGAATAAAAAATGGTTATTATACGGACCGCATGGACCGTTTTTCCGAAGAGGAACTTATTGCGCGGCTGTTTCCGGACGCGTGTTTGTGTATGGAAAGTGCGTTGTATGCGTATGGCTATATCCGTCAGAAGCCATATGGCTGGCATCTGGCTGTCGATAAAAATACGTCAAAATCCCGCTTTAAGATGGATTATCCGAAGGTGATTCCGTATTATACGGAGCCGGAGGCGCTGGCACTTGGCGCAGCCAAAATAGAGATCAACGATCTGACGTTTGGCATATATGACAAGGAGCGTGTGATCTGCGACTGTCTGAAATACGAAGGAAAACTGGAGCATGAGATATTCAAGGAAGCGCTTCAGTCGTACATAAAGGATGAGGAGAAAGACATCTCAATGCTCATGGAATATGCAAGAGCCCGCAAAGTTGTCAGCAAAGTGCAAAGCCTGATTGGAGTGTGGCTGTAATGAAAGTGGGAAGTGACGCGGCTGACACATTAAAAAAGCAGAGCGAGCTGCAGCAGATCCCGTTTGCCAATCTATTGTGGATTTATATGGCAGAGGATATGATGCAGCGCTTTTATCAGTCCTCTTACAAAGAGATTCTGTGGCTGGAGAATGATGAATTTCTGGAAGAACGGGAAGATCTCACCCGTGCAGAAAGGCAGATCCGTTTTTTATACAAACAAAGTGAGCGTTCCTGGCCCGAAGAAAAACTTGTGCCTGGGCAGAAATTATCCATTCCAATGATGGAGCATCTGATCGAAGAAGTATTTGGAGAAAAAAATGCGCAGCAGATTCGCTGGCGATGGGAGATAGCACAAAAAAGCACCGATTATGAGGTGCATCTGACCGGAAATTACAAGGATATGGAAGTACCGTTTGTACTGGCTTTTCATACGATTACCACGGAGAACATCCATCCGGTTTCACGGGAGAGAAAGTATCGGGCAATCAAAGGAAAAGGAATCTCATATCTTACATATTCCCTGGAAAGCCAGATCAGCCTGGACCTGTATGAAATCATGGCAAAGCTGGAACTGATCCAGGATATGGGATGTTATTACCGGACGTATGAAATCCTGTGCACGCAGTCGCTCAGTGGACGTTATGTGATCGATGAATTGCAGCGGCTTACAGAAAAACAGACAAAAGTGCGGAAAGAAACCCGCATTGCGCAGATTGCCGGTTATGCGGAATATGGATACATGCGCAAACGTTGGGAGCGCTATCTGCGAAGCCAGGGAGCCGCGGCAGTGCCATGGGCAGAGGCGCTTGCGCGCATTCTGACCTTTCTTGAACCACTGTGGCATTGCCTTTGCACCGATGAAATTTTTTTTGATGACTGGATGCCCGAGCTTGGAAGGTTCCTCGGATAATGAAACAGGAGTAAATGATGCTGGAAGAAAAGTTAAGAGAACTGGCACAATCGAATAGATATCCCTTTCATATGCCGGGACACAAACGTATGCTGGATGGCACGAATCCCTATGCCATTGATATTACGGAGATAGAGGATTTTGATAATCTGCACCACGCGGAGGGCATTATCAAGGATGCAGAAGATGCAGCTGCAAAAATGTATGGCGCAAAAAAAGCCTATTATCTTGTGAATGGAAGTACCTGCGGCATACTTGCCGCAATCAGTGCATCGGTGAAACGTGGTGGAAAAATTCTTGTGGCAAGAAACTGCCATAAGTCGGTCTACCATGCAATCTTTCTCCGTCAGCTATCGCCGGAATATGTGTACCCGGAGAATACACATTATGGCATTCAGGGACAGATATCGGTAAATGCAATCGAGAAGAAACTTGCGGAGTGCCCGGACATTCAGGCGGTAGTGCTCACATCGCCGACCTATGATGGTCTGGTGTCGGATGTAAAAAGCATTGCAGAAGTTGTACATCGGCGGAACATTCCACTCATTGTGGATGAGGCGCATGGCGCGCATTTTGGCTTTCACGAGGCTTTCCCGGAAAATGCGGTGGCATATGCGGATGCTGTCATTATGAGTGTACATAAGACATTGCCGGCGTTTACCCAGACAGCAGTGTTATGCTTATGTTCGGACCGGATCGATGAGAAAGAAGTGGAAAAGTATCTCGGAATTTATGAGACGAGTTCTCCGTCCTATGTGCTCATGGCGGGGATTGAAAGCAGTCTTCGCATGGTGTCGGATGGTGGAAGCGAACTGTTTGCGGCGTATGCTGAAAAACTTTCCGGCTTTCGTGCAAGTGTCCGTGACCTGAAACATCTGGCTGTACCGGATGCAGGGGACTTTTCCGGGGAGGAAGCATATGATTTTGATCCGGGGAAAATTCTGATTGTGACAAAGAATGGCATGAGCGGGCAGCAGTTGCAGGAAATTCTGCTTCGGGATTATGCGTTACAGATGGAGATGGCAAGTGGAAATTATGTGGTGGCCATGACTTCTTTTATGGATACCGTAGAAGGATTCCAGCGTCTGTCCCATGCGTTGCACGCGATAGATGCCCGCATGGAAGATACGGGAAAGGCGGCTTTTTCGCCGAAGGATATTTACCGGCAGCCAGAAAAACAGATGGAACCGTATCAGGCAGAAGAAGCGGCACATTGATGCATCAGACTTGAAGAAGCGGCTGGACAGGTTTCCGCAGATTATATTTATCTGTATCCGCCGGGAATTCCGATGATCGTGCCGGGTGAGATTCTCACAGAGCCGATGATACAGATTGTACGACAGTGCCAGGCCGTAGGCCTTGATGTGGAAGGAATGCCAGAGACGGACACTATAAACATTGTGAAAAATGCGAGAATAGATTATAATTAAAATAGAGGAGAAAAAATGGGCCGGATTTATTGTGTCATGGGAAAAAGTGCATCAGGAAAAGACAGCATTTACCATGAAGTTATGAAGCAGGAACCGGAGCTTTTGCCGATTGTTCCTTATACGACACGGCCGATCCGTCAGGGAGAAATCGAGGGAAGAGAATATCATTTCTGCGATGAGACCAGGGTGGAGGAGCTGGAAAAAGCACATAGAATTATAGAACTTCGCGCCTATGATACGGTATACGGAATCTGGAAATATTTTACGGTGGCAGACGAGCATATTGATCTTGCCACGCAGAATTATCTGTATATTGTGACATTGGAAGGTTATGAGAAAATGCGCAGCTATTTTGGTGCGGACAAAGTTGTTCCGATATACATTGAAGTGGAGGATGGACAACGACTGATGCGTGCCATCGAGAGAGAGCGCAGGCAGGGGACACCGAAATACGAAGAAATGTGTCGGCGTTTTCTTGCGGATGCAGCGGATTTCTCAGAAGAAAAGCTCAAAAAAGCAGGGGTAGAGACCCGTTTTGTGAATGAAGATTTTGACACGACGGTGCAGGAAGTTGCTTCGTATATCCGAAGCGACATTGCTGCAGATTGAGAGGTTTCCCTATGGAGATGAAAGTAAACGATATCAGTCAGATCAGTCAGGTGCCGGAAGCGGCAAAGACAGTGGAAGGGGATGGATCCTTTAAGTTTACGCTGGCAAGTGCTATCACGGATGCGGATCTGCAGGCAAAAGTGGATGCGTTGTTAAACGATATTACTGCGCAGGGCAATCGCATTGCACAGCATATGGATATCCGTGATATGAAAAAATACCGCGGACTGGTGAAGGATTTTCTCAATGAAGTGGTCTATCGTTCCCACAAATTTTCGCGTGAGAATTTCCTGGATCGCAGGGGAAGACACCGTGTATACGGAATCATCCGGCTGATCGATAAGAATCTCGATGAGCTGGCCAGTGAGCTGGTAGAAGATGAAAAGGATCATATCGCAATTCTTGACCGTATTGGAGAGATCAAGGGATTGCTTCTTGATATTCTGACATAACGGAGGTTATAAAATGGCAGGTTTTCATGATATTTTAGGACATGAGCAGATCATCGCGCATCTGCAGAATGCAATTGAAGAAGATAAAGTGTCCCATGCGTATATTTTTAATGGGCCGGAAGCATCCGGAAAAATGATGCTCGCGGAGGCGTTTGCCATGGCACTGCAGTGCGAGGGAGAGGGAAAGCGACCATGTCTGGAATGTCGTTCCTGCAGGCAGGCGGCGGATCACAATCAGCCGGACATTATCTATGTGTCACATGAGAAGCCAAATACGATTGGTGTAGATGACATACGAACACAGATCAACAACGATATAGATATCAAACCATACAGCAGCCGCTACAAAGTTTATATTGTAGATGAGGCACAGAAAATGAACCAGCAGGCGCAGAATGCATTGCTCAAGACAATCGAAGAGCCGCCGGCATATGCGATCATCCTGCTTTTGACAACGAATGCAGACAGTTTTCTGCAGACCATTCTTTCCCGTTGCATTACCTTAAATTTAAAGGCGGTGAAGGAAGATAGAATAAAAGAATATCTTATGAAACATTATCAGATTCCGGATTATCAGGCGGATATCTGCGCGGCTTTTTCACAGGGAAATGTCGGAAAAGCCATTCAGCTTGCCTCTTCCGAAGAATTTGGTGAATTGAAGGCATCGGTGCTGCAGCTAATGAAGCGGCTGGAGGATATCGACCTCTACGAGATGACCGGTGCGGTAAAACAGATCGCAGAATACAAACTGAGCGTAAATGATTATTTTGATCTTATGATGATCTGGTTCCGTGATGTATTGTATCTGAAAGCAACGAACGATGTAGATGGCCTTATTTTCAAAGATGAGGTTTATGACATAAAGAAACAGGCAGCGAAGCGTTCCTATCAGGGAATCGAGATCATTCTGGAAGCGCTTGAAAAAGCAAAAATCCGCTTGAATGCGAATGTAAATTTCGATTTGGTCATTGAGCTGCTACTATTGACGATTAAGGAGAATTAAAATGATAAAAGTAGTAGGAATCCGTTTCCAGAGAGCTGGAAAAATATATTATTTTGATCCACTCGATTATGATCTGGAGACAGCCATGCATGTAATCGTAGAGACCGCCCGTGGAGTAGAGATGGGAACGGTTCTGATTCCACCGAAGGAAGTGGAGGATGACAAGGTGATTCAGCCTTTGAAACCGGTTATCCGTGTTGCAACGGACGAAGATGAAAAAGTCATGGAGCGTAACAAAGAAAAAGAGGCAGAAGCCTATGTGATCTGCAAAGAAAAGATCGCAAAACACGGATTGGAAATGAAGCTTGTAGCGGCAGAATATACGTTTGACAATAATAAGCTTCTGTTCTACTTTACCGCAGATGGAAGAATTGACTTCCGTGAACTTGTTAAAGATCTGGCATCCGTATTCCGCACACGCATTGAGCTGCGCCAGATTGGCGTGCGTGATGAGACAAAGATGCTGGGAGGAATCGGTATCTGTGGAAGAGAGCTTTGCTGCAAATCATATCTTACAGATTTTGTCCCAGTATCAATCAAGATGGCAAAGGAACAGAATCTTTCATTGAACCCGACCAAAATTTCGGGTGTCTGCGGACGTCTGATGTGTTGTCTGAAAAACGAGCAGGACACCTATGAATATCTGAACAGCCGTCTGCCGCTGGTAGGAGATTATGTGATGACTCCGGGTGGAATGAAAGGTGAAGTACAGAGTATTAATGTGCTGCGTCAGCTGGTAAAAGTCATCGTGGACAATGGCGAAGAAAAAGAACTGATCGAGTATCCGGTGGATGACCTGCAGTTCACACCAAAGCGTCGTAAGGATGTGAAAGTGACAGAAGAAGAATTAAAAGAATTGGAAGGCCTTGAAGATAGCGGAACGGAGACAGCAGAGGAAGAAAAACCGGAGCGCCAGGCACGCAATAATTATCAGCAGCGGGATAATCAGAACCGTGGAAACCGTTATAATCAGAATAATCGTGGGGACCGTTACAACCAGAATAGTCGAGGAGAACGGGAAGACAGAAGACAGAACAACCGGGATCGAAGAAATGATTTTGAACGTTCCAACGATCGTGGAAATCAGGGAGAACGCAACGAACAGAACCGATACAGAAACAACGGACGCTACCGTCGAAATTACGACAGAAGAAATAATCAGGATGGATCAAACCGTGGAGAACAAAACAGAAGTGACAATCCATAGCCAGGAGAGGCTGGACGAACTGCATAGAAATGGTTACCACATTATTCAGGATCCCGGCAGATTCTGCTTTGGAATGGATGCTGTGCTTCTTTCCGGCTTTGCAAAGGTAAAGCGGGGAGAACGGGCACTGGACCTTGGAACAGGAACGGGAATCATACCAATCCTTCTGGAAGCAAAGACAGCAGGAGAGCATTTTACAGGGCTGGAAATTCAGCCTGAGAGTGCGGATATGGCAGAACGCAGTGTTGCTTACAATCATCTGGAAGACAAAATTGACATTGTAACCGGAGATATCAAAGATGCTTCAAATATATTTGGGGCATCTTCTTTTGATGTGATTACGACAAATCCACCATACATGATTGGAAACCACGGAATTAAGAATGACCGGGATGCCAAGACAATTGCGCGGCATGAAGTACTTTGCAGTCTGGATGACATATTGCGGGAAAGTGCAAAGATGTTAAAGCAGGGCGGGCATTTTTACATGGTACATCGCCCGTTCCGCCTGGCAGAAATTTTCAGCAAAATGGTGGAATACCGCATCGAACCGAAACGTATGCGCCTTGTATATCCATATGTGGATAAGGAGCCGAACATGGTTCTGATCGAGGGACTTCATGGCGGAAAATCCCGCCTTACGGTGGAAAAACCGCTGATTGTATACAAAGAGCCAGGAGTCTATACGGAAGAAATCTATGAGATTTATGGGTATTAGGCACGAGGTTCTAAATAGATACTAAAAAGCATAAACAATGTATGAAATCTTGTCCGAATCCCTTGACGCAAAACGGTTGCCGACTTACAGTTATTAATAGGATAAATGTACTTGCAGCGGCTGCAAGTACAAGGAAATGGAGGAAGCGGCCTTGGGTAAGGTAATAGGAATAGATTTAGGAACAACAAACAGCTGTGTTGCGGTCCTGGAGAATGACCAGCCGGTTGTGATCACAAATGCGGAAGGCTCACGTACGACGCCTTCCGTTGTTGCATTTACGAAAAATGGAGAACGCCTGGTAGGAGATACGGCGAAGCGTCAGGCGGCCGTCAATGTAGACCGGACCTTTTTCTCCATCAAGAGAGAGATGGGCACCAATTATCGTGCGAAGATTGATGGAAAACAGTATACACCACAGGAAATTTCTTCCATGATTCTGCGAAAGCTGAAAAAGGATGCAGAAGAGTATCTGGGAGAGACGGTTTCGGATGCAGTCATTACGGTTCCGGCGTATTTTAACGATGCACAGAGACAGGCAACAAAAGATGCCGGACGAATTGCAGGGTTAAATGTACTGCGTATTATCAATGAGCCGACATCTGCGGCGTTGGCATATGGACTCGACCATGGACAGCCACAGAAAATACTTGTGTATGATCTTGGCGGAGGAACATTTGATGTCTCGGTGATCGAGATTGGAGACAACCTTATCGAAGTACTTGCGACAGCAGGAGATAATCATCTCGGAGGTGACGACTTTGACGCCCGCATTACAGATTATCTTGTAATGGAATTTCTTCATACACAACGCATTGATCTGCGCAAAGATGCGACCGCGATGCAGCGTGTCCGGGAAGAAGCAGAAAAAGCAAAGAAAGTATTATCGTCCTCTTCAACGACCAGTATCAATCTTCCTTTTATCACTACGGTAAAAGGAGAACCAAAGCACATGGAAATGACACTCACACGGGCAAAATTTGATGAGTTGACAAGAGACCTCGTGGAGCGTACACGAGGTCCGGTGCAGCAGGCGTTAAGTGATGCCGGAATTACGGCAGCAGATCTTGGTATGGTTCTTCTGGTCGGCGGATCTACCCGTATGCCATCCGTATACGAGGAAGTTACAAGAATTACGGGAAGGGAACCATCGAGAAATTTAAATCCCGACGAATGTGTAGCTTTAGGCGCAGCCGTACAGGGTGGCAAGTTGGGAGGTGCACTGGTTGCAGGTTCCTCCGCAGCAGAAATCATTCTGATGGATGTAACTCCTCTTTCGTTGTCAATTGAAACGATGGGTGGAATATCCACAAAACTGATTGAGCGTAACACAACAATCCCGACAAGGTACAGTAAAGTGTTTACAACTGCATCGAATTTCCAGACTTCTGTGGATATCAAAGTTCTGCAGGGAGAGCGGCAGTTTGCCAAAGACAATAAATTACTTGGACGTTTTCAGTTGCGGGGAATTAAGGCTGCACCGGCAGGGGTGCCACAGATTGAAGTGACATTTGACATTGATGCAAACGGAATTGTGCAGGTGTCTGCAAAGGATTTGGGAACCGGAAGACATCAGGAAATCACAATTACCGCAAGTTCCAATCTCTCCGATGCGGAGATCGAGCGTGCCATCCGCGAGGCGGCAGAGTATGAAGCGACCGACGGACAGCGTAAGGCTTACATTGACAGCCGGAGTGAAGCCGACACCTTGATTCGTCAGGTAGAGAATGTTTATAAAGAAAAGAAAAAAGGCATGGATGGGGCAAAAAAACGTCAGATCAAGAGCAGCCTTTCTTATCTGAAGAAACTTGTGAGCCACACCAAGCCAGGGAATGTAACAGAAGAGCAGTCCGCAGAGATCCGCCGTGCCACGGCAGAACTTCGTACGGCTGCAGCAGAAATTCTGTAATTTATTCCAGCTGTCCGTCGACAACGTGAACTGCATATTTTTTTAAATCGACTTTACCATTAAGACCCTCGCTTCCATCTGCCCTGAGGCGGCTTGCCTGTTCATCAGCTCCGCCAAACGCAAATGCGCCGGATAATTCGCCTTTGGCATTTACGACGCGATAGCAGGGAATTTCGGATGGATCGGGGTTTTTGTGTAATGCATTTCCGACAGCACGACACATCTTTTTATTTCCGGCGAGTTCAGCAATCTGACTGTAAGTGGCAACTTTTCCTTTCGGTATCTGTTTGACCGCTTCATAGATCCGCCTGGTAGGATTGTCTGTTACGATCGCGTAACTGTCGGCAATCATATTTTTAATTGCATCATCCGGAACGGTGCCGTCGAGAATGATGGTATTCCAGTTGTCTTTATTCTGGTGCCATCCCGGTATGACGGACGCAAATGCATCTCTCCAAAAATCACGCCATGCAGGGGAGACTTTTACATTCAGGTTTATGAAACCATCCTTCTCATAGGTCCATAAAAAGGCTTTTTTACTGCCTTTTACCCGCACAAGCTGCCAGTTCGGATCGTGAAAAGGCGCCTGCTGATAGGTGTCTGGAAATGTAAGTGCGTAAGTTAATGCTTCGGATCTTGTACGCATAAGTGCCTCCTGTAATCGATATATTTTTATTATAAGTGCGGGTAACCCCATGCGCAACAGTAACTTATCTTGCACATCGGGAATGCATTCGTTATAATGATTTGTAGTGCATTTAAGGAGAAAGAAAATTTTGAAAATGAAGAAATTTTTGATGACAACTTTATGTGTAACGATACTGGCAGGATCTCTTGGGGGATGCGGCTTTGGCGCAAAAACCCGGGAAGCGGATATTCCTGTGGAAGTTCAGGATTCCCAGGAAGAGACAGAGGAAAATACACAGATTGAAATAGAGACAGAAACACAAGTCCCGACCGAGACAGAAACTGAGACACAGGCCGAAACAGAGACTCCGGAAGAAACAGAGAGTGAGACGGCGGATAATGCACAGACAAAGCATCTGATCGCGATTGATGCAGGACATCAGAAGACGGCGAATACCGATAAGGAGCCGGTGGGACCGGGAGCAACGGAGAAAAAGGCAAAAGTTGCAGGTGGAACACACGGTGAGACCAGTGGACTGGCAGAGTATCAGCTTACTTTGCAGGTGGCGTTGAAATTACAGAAAGAATTAGAAAGCAGAGGGTATGAAGTGTTGATGATTCGTACCTCAAATGATGTTAATATCAGTAATGCGGAGCGTGCACAGATGGCAAACGAGGCCAATGCAGACGCTTTTATCCGTATCCATGCGAACGGGGCAGAGAATACTTCTGCCAATGGTGCGATGACGATCTGTCAGACGTCTTCCAATCCATACAACAGCGCATTGTACAGCCAGAGTAAGGAGCTGTCGGCTGATGTTCTGGATTGTCTGGTCAGTGCCACCGGCTGCAAAAAGGAGCGCGTGTGGGAGACCGATACGATGAGTGGAATCAACTGGTGCCAGGTGCCGGTCACGATTGTTGAGATGGGCTATATGACCAATCCGACAGAAGATGCGCTGATGGCATCCGAAGATTATCAGTATAAAATTGTAGATGGAATTGCAAATGGAATTGATCAATTTATGGAGCAGTAAGGAGTAGAGATGGGAGTACAGGATAATACAGAGAAGGTGCTGCGCGCACTTCATGTGATGTTGTCGAAAGGCGAACAGTATCCGAAAGAACCGAGTAAGGTGATCGTTGACAAGCAGCAAATGCTGGATTTGCTGAGTGAGTTAAATAGATGCATGTACCAGATGCAGGAGCAGTACGAACTGACAAGAAGCAGTCGTGATAAGGCGGAGCGGGATTTTCGCAAACAGGGAGACAATATCATCATGGATGCCAGCCACAAGGCGGAAGACATCTATGCAGCTTCGGTGATGTATATGGATGAAGCATTGAATCATATGCGTGATATTATGAAGGAAGCAAATGAGAATGTTTCCAAAATCTATGCGGATCTGAACGAAAAAATGGATATTGAACAGCGCCGCATTAAAACAAATCAGCTGGAACTGAAAAGCCAGATGCAGGATCTGGTGGATACAGAGAAATATCTGAAGATTATAGAGGAACGCAACCGGGAACTTGAAAAGCAGAAAAATGAAGGCAAACCGGAGGAAGAAGAAGCATCCATTTATGCAAACCGCCAGACGGAGATCAAGATCAATCAGGAATATCTGGATAAGCTTGGCATGTCAGTGATCGATGAGACGGAAAAAGAAGTGGAAGCAGATAAAGGCGTAAGCTATGCGGACGATAACGACGAGGAAGATGAAGAACTGAAAAATCTTCAGGCAGAAATCCGGGTAAATCTGGATGCCGATTATTTCCAGTGGAAAGAGGAACAGGAAAAGGGAGAAGAAAAAGCTTCTTCCGGCAAGGCAAAAGAGAAAACGGATGGAATACAGAAGGTATGGAAAAATCTGATAGGAGGACATCAGCATGACGATTCTGGTATGTGATGACGATAAAGAAATCGTTGAAGCAATTGAAATCTATTTACTGCAGGAGGGCTTTTCGGTAGAAAAAGCATACGACGGGGAGCAGGCACTTGAGATATTGAAAAAGAAGTCCATTGATCTGATGATCATTGATGTGATGATGCCGAAACTGGATGGCATACGTGCAACATTTCAGGTGCGGAAAACGAGCAGTATTCCAATTATTATCCTGTCAGCAAAGACGCAGGATACGGACAAAATCCTTGGTCTGAACGTAGGCGCAGACGACTATGTATCCAAGCCGTTCAATCCACTGGAGCTGGTTGCAAGGGTCAAATCCCAGTTGCGCAGATATACAACATTGTCGAATGGTGCACCGGGAGAGACGGTGTATGAAGAGGGCGGTCTGGTCATCAACGATGATTTAAAGAAGGTTACAGTTGATGGCGAGGAAGTAAAGCTCACACCGATTGAATACAATATACTTCTTCTGCTGATGAAAAATAAGGGAAAAGTTTTCTCCATCAGCCAGATTTACGAGGAAATCTGGAATGAGGAAGCAATCGGAGCAGACAACACGGTTGCAGTACATATCCGTCATATCCGTGAGAAAATCGAAATCAATCCAAAGGAGCCGCGTTACCTGAAAGTTGTGTGGGGCGTTGGATATAAAATAGAGGCGGGGGTATAGCCGCCTATGAAGGAATATTCAAATGGAATCAAAGGCGCGGCAATCGTGATCCATCAGATGTTCTTTGTGTTGATGGTGTGTTCTCTGTATGGGGTCGGATATGATATCGCACACCATATCAAGGGAATGGCGGGACTGAGTACGCTGATCGTTATTGGATTGGTGGGAAGCTTCGTGACGCTGGCATATCTGACCAGTATTACCGGGAGACATGCAGCGGACGATCCGCAGGTATACCTGAATTTTGTGGATCGGATTTATACGGATATTCAGTTGCTGGTGTTTGGCTTTTTGTTATATGAAGCAATTTATGTGTGCAGAGTAATCGGAAGAATGGATTTCGAATTTTCCGGATTGCTTGTTGCAGCAGGAACGCTGGCGTATCTGGCAGATGTTGTCTTTCTGTTTTTCTATCTGAGTATCGTGCGCAGAGCCAAAAGCAATACACTTTTGACACACAGTCTGATTTATCAGGGCATTATGTTTGTACGGGAAGTGATCGCTTCCAAACAAAGCCCACGGTATTATACCCGCAAGGCAAGGGAGCGTTATGAGATACAGAATGCGATCGAGGAAATCTCCAAAGGCGCATTGGATACCACATTGAATGTGGACGATTTTCAGGGACAGGAGCGGGATATTGCCATTGCAGTAAACAGTATTCGTGAAGGATTGAGTGAGGCTGTCATGGAGCGCATAAGAAATGAGCGCATCAAAGCGGATCTTATCACCAACGTATCCCATGACATCAAGACGCCGCTTACCTCGATTGTCAATTATGTGGATCTGCTTAAGCGGGAAAATTTAGAAAATGAAAATGCGCGGAATTATATCCGCATCTTAGATGAAAAATCCCAAAGACTCAAGCAATTGACGGAAGATCTTGTGGAAGTGTCCAAGATTACTTCGGGAAATGTGCATCTGGAAATGCAGACGATCGATATGGTGGAGCTGATCTATCAGACAGGTGGAGAGTTCAACGAGCGTTTTGAGGCAAGAGGTCTTACAATCGTGACCAAACTTCCGAATCAGGCGGTGCTTGTCAAAGCGGACGGTCGCCAGCTGTATCGTGCAATTGAAAATTTATACACAAATGCTGCAAAATATGCATTGGAGAACACGAGAGTCTATGTAGAGCTGGAGGTCGAAGATACCACAGCCGTATTTACGATAAAAAATATCTCAAAGAACCGCTTGCCGGAGAAACAGGAGGAGGGCAAGGACCTGACAGCCCGCTTTGTACGGGGCGATGTGTCACGTACCACGGAGGGAAGCGGACTTGGCTTATCCATTGCCAAAAACCTCACGAATCTTATGGGCGGCGAATTTGAGATTCAGACGGACGGCGATCTGTTTATTGCAAAAATTCAGTTTGAAATTCTGAACAACTTATAAAATCTGTGGGAATGCTTGATTTCAGAGCGGGCAACAGATATAATTCAAACTAACTGGTTTAGATACGAACAAGGAGGAAAAAAATGAAACTATATGAAAATGGCGCATATCTGATTCAGGGAAAAGATGTAGTGATCAATTCCCCAGAAGCTGTTGCTGCAGTAGCGAGTAAGACCGGAAAGCAGGTTTCAGCAGAAGAAGCAAAGAAAGAAACCATCGCTTACGGCATTTTAAAAGACCATAATACATCTGGAAATATGGAAAAACTCCAGATTAAATTTGATAAACTGACATCCCACGATATTACATTCGTAGGTATTATCCAGACAGCACGCGCGTCCGGACTTGAAAAATTTCCGATACCATATGTACTGACAAACTGTCATAACAGTCTTTGTGCGGTAGGAGGAACCATCAACGAAGATGATCATATGTTTGGACTGACCTGTGCAAAGAAATACGGCGGAATCTACGTTCCACCACATCAGGCAGTTATCCATCAGTTCGCAAGAGAGATGCTTGCCGGCGGTGGAAAGATGATCCTTGGATCGGACTCCCATACACGTTATGGTGCACTTGGAACCATGGCAGTCGGAGAAGGCGGACCGGAGCTGGTTAAGCAGCTTCTGAACAAGACATACGATATTGATATGCCGGGTGTTGTAGGTATTTACCTGACCGGTGAGCCAATGAAGGGCGTTGGTCCACAGGATATCGCACTTGCAATTATCGGTGAAGTATTTGCAAATGGATTTGTTAAGAATAAAGTCATGGAGTTTGTCGGACCTGGTGTCGCAAACTTAAGCGTGGATTACCGTATCGGTGTTGACGTAATGACAACAGAGACAACCTGTCTTTCTTCTATCTGGAGAACAGATGACAAAGTAAAAGAGTTCTATGAGATTCATGGAAGAGAAGAAGATTATAAGGAATTAAATCCGGGTGAAGTTGCATTCTACGACAGCTTTATCGAGATTGACTTAAGCACCATCAAGCCAATGATCGCTATGCCATTCCACCCAAGCAACACTTACACGATCGATGAATTGAATGCAAACCTTATGGACATTCTTGATGACTGTGAGAAGCGTGCACAGGTCAGCTTCGACGGAAAGGTTGATCTGGATTTAAAGAGCAAAGTAAAGAACGGAAGACTTTACGTTGATCAGGGAATCATTGCCGGATGTGCCGGTGGTGGATTTGAAAATATCTGCGATGCTGCCGACATCTTAAAGGGAGCATCCATCGGAGCTGATGAATTTACGCTCAGCGTATATCCTGCATCTACTCCAATTTATATGGAATTAGTAAAGAATGGTGTTGTAGCAAATCTTCTTTCTACCGGAGCAATTGTAAAGACTGCATTCTGCGGACCATGCTTTGGTGCTGGAGATACACCTGCAAACAACGCATTTTCTATCCGTCATTCTACACGTAACTTCCCGAACCGTGAAGGTTCTAAGGTACAGAATGGTCAGGTGGCTTCTGTTGCACTTATGGATGCGCGTTCGATCGCAGCAACTGCAGCAAATAAGGGATATCTGACATCTGCAGCAGATATGGATGTAAACTTCTCGAAACCGAAGTATTTCTTTGATAAGACGATTTATGAGAATCGTGTATTTGACAGCAAGGGTGTTGCAGATCCAAGCGTTGAGATCCAGTTTGGACCAAACATCAAAGACTGGCCGGCAATGAGTGCATTACCGGAGAACATGGTATTGAAGGTTGTTTCTGAAATTCATGATCCGGTTACAACAACCGATGAGCTGATTCCTTCCGGTGAGACTTCTTCTTTCCGTTCCAACCCATTGGGACTGGCAGAGTTCGCACTTTCCAGAAAGGATCCGGAGTACGTTGGACGTGCAAAGGAAATCCAGAAGGCACAGAAGGCTGTAGAGGCAGATACATGTCCTGCAAGTGTTGTACCGGAAGTTAAGGCTGTCATGGATACCATTAAGACAAAGTTCAGCGATGTAAGCCGTAAGAATGTTGGATTTGGTAGCACAATTTTTGCCGTGAAGCCAGGTGATGGTTCTGCCCGTGAGCAGGCTGCATCCTGCCAGAAGGTACTTGGTGGCTGGGCAAATATTGCCAACGAATATGCAACCAAGAGATACCGTTCAAACCTGATCAACTGGGGAATGCTTCCATTTATCATTGATGAGGGAGAACTTCCATTCAAGAATCTGGATTACCTGTTCCTTCCAAACATTCGTACAGCGGTAGAAGAAGGAAAGAGTGAATTTGAAGCATATGTAGTAAAAGACGGTGAGCTGAAACCATTTACACTTAAAATGGGTGCGCTTACTCCGGATGAAAAAGATATTATCTTAAAGGGTTGTCTCATTAACTACTATCGCGGTTAGGAGGATTCTGTGTTGAGTGATACAGAAAAGGAAAAAGTAGCACAGACGCAGGCAAAAGAAAAAATGGACGGCAGACGTGAGAATATCCATCTTGCCAAGATTGGGGTGATGGTGTTTATCACATTTGTCTGCTGCATCCTGTTTTTCTTTAGTGTTTTGCGATATCAGGGATTTGCAAACGGATGGCATAAAGTGATTTCTGCAGCGCAGCCAATTATCATTGGTCTTGCGCTGGCATATCTTTTAAATCCGGTGATGAAGTTTTTTGAGCGACATTTGTATAAGCTGTTCAAAGACAGGACAAAGACAGACCAGAAAGCAAAAAAGATGGCACGTGGACTTGCGATTACATGTTCCATTATTTTTCTGATTGCCGTGATCGTGCTTTTGATTGCAGCTATTGTTCCATCGGTCATTAACAGTATTATGGGAATCGTGGATACTTTGCCGGCAAACGTTGCCAATCTTGTTAAGATGATACAGGAAGGCCGTTTTGGAAATTATGAAGTGGCAGATACGATTGGTGATGTTCTTACAAAATTGACGGATTATGTGGAGAACTGGGCAACAAAGACTTTGTTACCGCAGGCGAGGACTTATCTGATTCAGATTACGTCCGGCGTCATCAATATGGTAAAAGCAATGTTCAATTTTGTTATTGGAATTATTGTGGCAGTTTATGTCCTGATGATCAAGGAACGTCTGATCGGACAGAGCAAGAAAGTGGTTTATGCCGTATTTAAGCCGAAGCAGGGAAACATTATTGTGGAGACCATGCATAAGGCAAACGATATTTTTGGTGGATTTATCATTGGAAAAATCATTGATTCGGCTATTATCGGTGTGATCTGTTATGTGGGATGTTCCATTTTACGAATTCCGGATACAATGCTGGTTTCCGTTATTATCGGTGTGACGAACATCATACCATTGTTTGGACCGTTTATTGGTGCAATCCCGGCATTGCTGCTGGTAGTAATCCAGAGTCCGTGGCATGCACTGTATCTGTTGATTTTCATTATTGTACTACAGCAGGTTGATGGAAATATCATTGGACCAAAGATTCTTGGAAATTCTACAGGACTTACATCTTTCTGGGTAATGTTTGCAATTCTGATTGGCGGCGGTATGTTTGGATTCCTCGGAATGCTCCTGGGAGTTCCGGTATTTGCCTTGATTTACTATATTGTGCGCAGACTGGTAAATCATGGTGTTGCCAAAAAGCAGCTTCCAGTGACTACGGCAGACTATGTAAAAGTCGCAAGGATCGATGAGCATACAGGAGAATTTCATCTGTATGAGGAGACAAAAAAGAAGAAGCACAACACAGAGAAGGAAGAAGACACTGACGACAAAAATATTGAGAAATAAATCGCAAAAAGAAGTGTTGGACAAATGCAGAAATTGCATTTTTCCAATGCTTTTTTTGTCTTTATTTTTTGACACTATATGGCGCCTATGGTATACTAAAAATTAGATAGCCAGACCTATTTTGACTAGAGAAATCCAAGTCGTGAGAGGATTTGGAAGATATTTCGAGGTGCTAATGGATAAATATGAATACAATTTGAAACTGGATCAGATGAAGTCTCTTTATGCAGAAGAGAAGTATGAAGATGCAGCGGATATTGCAGATACAATAAACTGGAACAAAATAAAAAATGTAAACGCTTTGGTGAAAGCCGGAGAGATTTACGAGAAGACAGAACGTTACGAAGACAGCCGGGAAGTATTGCTGCTGGCATATGACCGTTCACCGATTGGTCGTATGATCATCTATCGTCTTGCAGAAGTCGCAATCAAGATGGGCGACTACGAAGGTGCAGAAGATTACTATCAGGAATTTGTGGAGATCGCTCCACGGGACAGCCTGAAATATGTGCTCCGATATGATATCAAGAAGGCGGAGGGGTCTTCTTATGAAGAACTGATTCCAATCCTTGAGGAACTGAAGGAGCAGGAATACACGGAAGAATGGGCCTATGAGTTGGCTTATCTGTATCACAAAGCAGGTATGAGTGACAAGTGTATTGAAGCCTGCGATGAGTTGATACTCTGGTTTGGCGATGGCCCATACGTGGAACGCGCGCTGGAATTGAAGATGCTTTATCAGCCGTTGACGAAAGCGCAGGAAGAGAAATACCGTACGTTCCGCAAAGCAAAAGAGTCCAGAGATGGACTGACACATATTGATGTGGAGGAGATGAAAAATGCTGGAGAGTACGAACATGAACCAGTAGCAATTCCACCGGTCAAAGTAAATCCGGAACGATTCAATACGGTAAATCTTCAGCAGGAGATTGCCAAGGGCATGCAGCAGATCATGGAGGCTACGGAGAAAGAGACCGTAACCGATACCATGGACAACATCAACAAGATCGTGGAGGAGATTCCATATCTTAAGCTGCCAAAAGAGGAAGAGAAACAAGAGCAGGCAGACGAACATATTGAAACCGATGAGGAAATCGATGGCTCCCTCAAAATGAATTTTAAGGAGATGCTTGGAGAGGATTCTGATGGTCAGATGAGCATGGTCATGGATGATAAGACATTGGTGGAGCACCAGATTACAGGTCAGATCACGATTGAAGAGGTTCTAAGTGAGTGGGAGAAAACCAGACGTGCAGCAGAAGCCGCTTTGGAAGAGGCAAAGCAGAGAAAACTGGAATCTGCAAAGGCAAGGGCGCTGCAGCAGGCGGGCGATATTATGGATCGTCTGACAGGAGTGATTCCGAAGCTGGATGCAGGTGTCACACCGCGTGAATTGCTGGAAGAAGAGTATTTACAGGATCAGCCGCAGACAGAGACTTCGGAAGTCCAGACCGCGGAAACAGTGACAGAGCCTGTCGTCGAAGAAGATGCGGCAGAAGTGCCGGAGACTGAGATCCCGACGGAGGAGATACCGGAAGAGGTGTTGGAAACGGATATTCCAACCAGGGAGATGCCAGAAGAAGTGTCGGCGGAAGAAATCCTGCCGGAGCAAACCGAAGAATTGGAACCTGTGGATGATGCCGTTGAAGCGGATTCCGAAGAGCTGCCAGCGGAAGAATTAAATGAAGTGGAAGATGGCGAGTTTCGTGCATTGCCGGAAGACCTGGTAAACGATGAAGATGTAGAAGCAGAAGGGAATACGTTAGAACAAAATGTAGTGCCGGCAGAAGATGAATTCCTGCCGGAAGAGCAACTGGAAAGCGAGGCAGAATCAGAACAGAATATGAGTAATTTTGAAGAAGAGGACATAGATGAGGCAGAAGAAGAACAATTAATTGTAAAACGCAAAAATCAGATAGAACGTTCTTTCTGGAAAGGAAAGACAACGAAACTTCCAGAGATTTCAGAGCCGGAGAATTTAGGCAAACAGAGTGCAGTTCAGCCGGAGGCACCGCTTATGACACTGACAGAGAAAGAGAAAACGATATTCTCTTACTTTATGCCAGTTAAGGGAATGGAAGCACAGCTTCGTCAGGCACTTACTGTGGCATCCAGACATTTGGAACAGGATAAGACCGCAGCCACCGGAAACCTTTTGATTTTAGGAGGACACGGAACGGGAAAGACAACACTCGCAACATCCATTATTAAGGTGTTACAGCAGGAGACCGGACGGATTGAAGGAAAGGTTGGAAAGATTCAGGCAGAGACTTTGAACAAAAAGAATGTCGGCGAGATTATCCGACAGGTAGAAGGTGGATGCCTGATCATTGAGAATGCAGAGGAACTGACCAAGGAATCTGTGGTAACGCTTTCCCTGCTATTAGAACAGGAGTCCAGTGGATTGTTCGTCATTCTTGAGGGAACATCCAAGGGAATCCGCAAGCTGATGGCGTCAGATGAAGGATTTGCAAGAAAGTTTACGGAGAGTATTTCTGTTCCGATTTTTACCAATGATGAGCTGGTGACATTTGCAAGGTCTTATTCCAGAGAGCTGGGATACAAAATTGACGATATGGCAGTACTTGCTTTATATAATCGAATCAGTAATATCCAGAGACTGGATCAGGCAACAACACTGACGGAAGTAAAGGATATTGTCGATGAAGCCATTGACCGGGAGGCGCATGGTGGTATTAAGAAAGCAATCAGCATTTTGACAGCGAGTCGCTATACGGATGACGATCGCATCGTACTACGAGAGAAGGATTTTGAATAATATGTACTGATTCATACAAACAGAATGGATCAGTTATCATAAAATATAGAATGTGGAGGAGAGTATATGAGTAATTTTACAGAAATGGACTGTTATCTGTTCGGACAGGCAACACATTATGATATATATCGCAAAATGGGTGCGCATGTCATGACAGAAAATGGGGAATCGGGTGTGTGCTTTGATGTGTGGGCACCGCATGCAGACAGAGTATATGTTATTGGAGAGTTTAACGGATGGAATGAGACTTCCCACGAGATGCATCGTGTAGATCCGGATACCATGGGTGTATATGAGCTTTTTGTACCGGGAGTAAAGTCTGGATGCATGTACAAGTATCTGATTATTGCAAAGGATGGAAGACATTTGTACAAAGCAGATCCTTATGCGAATTATGCGCAGCTCCGTCCGGAGACAGCATCAATCGTAACAGATATTTCACATTTTAAATGGACAGACACGACATGGATGAAGCACAGAGCAACGCTCACAAAGGAAACGATTTATGAGCAGCCGATGGCAATCTACGAAGTACATCCGGGTTCCTGGATGCGTCATCCGGGCAGAGATGACGATGGTTTTTACAGTTACCGTGATCTGGCAAAATCTCTGATTGCATATGTAAAAGAGATGGGTTATACCCATATTGAGCTGATGGGAATTTCAGAGTATCCATTCGATGGTTCATGGGGGTATCAGGTAACGGGCTACTATGCACCGACTTCCCGTTATGGAACACCAGAGGATTTTGCTTATCTGGTAAATGAATGCCACAAGAACAAAATCGGTGTTATTCTTGACTGGGTTCCGGCGCATTTTCCAAAGGATGCACATGGTCTGGCAGAGTTTGATGGAACTGCAACTTATGAGTATGCAGATTCAAGAAAAGGCGAGCATCCGGACTGGGGAACTAAGATTTTTGATTATAGCAAGAATGAGGTTAAGAACTTCCTGATTGGAAGTGCCCTGATGTGGGTAGAGAATTACCATGTGGACGGATTGCGTGTAGATGCGGTTGCATCCATGTTGTATCTGGATTATGGTAAGGAAGATGGTCAGTGGGTTCCAAATATCTATGGTGGAAATAAAAACCTTGAGGCGATTGAGTTCTTTAAACACATCAATACATTGATTCTCGGTAGAAATCCAGGCGTTGTAATGATTGCGGAAGAGTCTACTGCATGGCCGAAGGTAACTGGTCCGGTCGAAGATGACGGATTGAATTTCAGTTATAAGTGGAACATGGGATGGATGCATGACTTCCTGGATTATATGAAACTGGATCCATATTTCCGTAAGGATAATCACAATAAGATGACATTTGCCATGAGTTATAACGAGAGTGAGAAGTATATTCTTGTTCTCTCACACGACGAGGTTGTACATCTGAAATGCTCTATGCTGAACAAAATGCCTGGACTTGAGGGAGATAAGTTCAAAAACCTTATGGCAGGTTATGCATTTATGATGGGACATTCCGGCAAAAAGCTTTTGTTCATGGGACAGGAATTTGCACAGGTACAGGAGTGGAGCGAAGCGCGTGAACTCGATTGGTATTTGTTGGAAGACTCGAATCATAAGAAAGTACAGGATTGGGTAAAAGAACTTCTTCATTTATATACCTCAAACCCATGTATGTATGAACAGGATACAAGCTGGGCAGGATTTGAGTGGATCAATGCAGATGACAGAGAACGTAGTATTTTCAGTTTTGTTCGAAAGAGCAAAGACGGCAAAAATAATTTGTTGTTTGTTATTAACTTTACGCCAGTAGCGCGTGAGGATTATCGTGTAGGGGTACCGAAAAAGAAGACATACAAGCTGGTATTGAACAGCGAGGATCCGAAGTTCAATGGAACCGATAAGGATCGCAAGGAATCTTATAGGGCAGTGAAGAAAGAGTGTGATGGAAGAGAGTATTCAATTGCATATCCACTTCCTGCATACGGCGTTGCAGTGTTCAAATTCTAAATTTGTTTGAGTAGTTAATTGGAAGGAAGAAGAGACCGTACCGGTTTTATCGAAAGGATAAAATCGATACGGTTTCTTTAGTTTTACGGGGAAGTGGCCGATATAAAACATAGAGTGTCAGTCAGTAAAAGGACAGGGACTGACGTATAAGGATGGTGGAGAAATGCAGGTTGAACAGAAAAATTTGTGGGATAATGTAACACGCAGTCTGAGTGACGATGCAGCAGCAAAAGGAATCGCGGCTTATCAGGCAAATGTTGCAGAATATAGTAAATCTACCGCGATACAGCAGGAGCATTTTGAAAAGACGGTGGGTGTTTCTGACAGCGGAACAATCGATATGGCAACCTATGAAAAACCGGGAACAAATCGTACCGCAGCGCAGGAGATTGAACAGCATAAAGAAAAGACCGCCGATGCCCGGAAGAATGAGATTGCCGTGCTGGCGAATACAACTTCAGCCGCAGATTATAAGGCGATGGAGGAGAATGGATTTTCCATTAACGATACAGACAGCCACACGATCATAACGGTGACGGACAAAATCAAGGCTGTACTTGCGAAGGCGGGCGTTGACATATCAATATACGGAGATCACCTGACCGAGGAGCAGTTGCAGGACATTACAGGAAATCCGGCAGTGGCGCAACAGATTATGCGTACCTTAGAGGGCAATGATCTTCCAGTCACAGATGCCAACATGCAGGATAGTATGGATGCGCTTTCCCAGGCGGTATCATTGGATGGAATCAGTGATAAAATGATGAGCTATCTGCTGAAGAACCAGATTGAGCCGAGCATCAGCAATCTGTATATGGCACAGTATAGTGGTGCGGCCAATGGAGAAACGGTGGGAACCGGTATGATTTCGGACAGTGATTTTGCGGATATGCAGGACCAGATTTCTGCAATCATTGAAAATGCAGGGCTGGAAGTCAATGAGGAGACACTTGCAGACAGCAGGTGGTTGATTGAAAACCAGATTCCGCTGACGGAAGAAAATTTGCTGTCGTTTCGTGATTTGCAGGAATTGTCACAGCAAATAGAAAATGGCGAAATTGACTGGAATCAGTTGATCGATCGCATGGCAAAAGCGATAGGGGAAGGAAAACGGCCGGGAGATGCCAGTATGATTACTTCCCAGCGGCGCATGGAAGAGAATCGTCTGATCATGACGACAGAGGCCGGTTCCACCATGGAGAAACTTGGAGTGGAAGCCGACATTCAGTCTATGGAAGATACTGTCGAGTCGTTAAAGGAGCAGGAAAAACAGTATTATCGTGACCTGATGGACAGCATGGGTATTCCATCCACAGAAGAGAATGTGAATAAAGCGGTAGACACAATAGCTGTTTTTGATGCATTAAAGGGACAGCCGGCGTATGTAATCGGACAGATGGATGCCGAGACAACCATTCAGGAAATTTATGATCATGGAAGCCAGATGCAGCAGGCACTGGAAAAGGCAAATGAACGATATGAAACGTTGATGACTGCTCCGCGTCGAGATATGGGAGATTCCATACAGAAAGCTTTTTCTAACGCAGCAGAGTCGCTGCTAAAGGATATGAATCTGGAAAACAGCGCAGCAAACCAGCGAGCAGTAAGGATTCTTGGATACAATGGAATTGATATTAATGAAAAAAATATACAAAATGTAAAAGCATTGGATGAGCAAATGCAGCGTGCGTTCAAAAATATGACACCTGCAGTAACCCTGGAGATGATTCGCAAAGGAGAAAATCCACTGGATATGTCAATGGAACAGTTGAATCAGGTTGCGGAAGACATCAAGCAGGAAACCGGAAATGAAGATCAGGAGCGTTTTAGCCGCTATCTGTGGAAGTTAGAGCAGAATCATGAAATTACGGAAGAAGAAAGAAGCGGATATATTGGAATTTATCGTCTGATCGCACAGGTAGAGAAGACGGATGGAGCTGCGTTAGGGGCATTGATGCAGCAGGGAAGTGACATTACCATGCGCAATCTTCTGACAGCAGTGCGCACCAGCAAAAAGGGTGGAATGGATTATGAAATCAGCGATGATTTTGATGGTGTGCAGGCAAAAAATAATGGACCAAAAATCGACGACCAAATCGAAGTTGCATTCCAGACCAATTGTGTGCGGGATATTTTAGATAACATTAGTCCGGAAAAACTGCAATCTCTGGGAGAGGATAAGTGGCAGAATATGACGCCGGAACAGTTGGCGGAAGCACTGTCACAGATGGAGGAAACACCGGAAACACAACAGGAAGCGCAGCGTTATGCACAGGAGCAGTTACAGGAAGTGCAGCAGGCACTGAGTGCATCGCAGGAGGTATATGAATATCTGGATCGATACGATATCAGCAACAGTGTGGCAAACATTCTTGCTGTCAACAATATGTTGCGTCATCCGAACCAGATGATGGAGAAATTGTGGAAAGACTATAACTTTTCTACCGAATCTGTGGATAAAATCGAAGACTTAAAGCAGCAGGTTCTCGATGCATTTGGAGAAGCTGTAAAAACGCCAGAGGAACTGGCGGAGGCGCAGGAGACACTTGCAGAAGTGGCTGCACATGTAATGGAAACAATGATTATCGAAGATCCGCAGGCCAATACCGTAGATGTGCGTGCGATGAAACAGGCAACCATGCAATTTCAGTTATGCGCAAAGAAATCCAAAGAGGAAAGCTTTATGATTCCGGTACAGACAGGAGATGGCGTTACGGCGGTATCACTGAAAGTTGTACGTGGAAAAGAAGAAAAGGGATGGGTGGACATTCTTTTCGACAGTGACCGGCTGGGCAAGGTTGCTGCTTCATTCCATGCAAAAGAGGATGGTGTATCCGGAATGATTGCAGTGGATGATGAAGAGACACAGAAGTTTTTGTCCGGGCATCTGGATATGTTCACGGAAGCATTCCATGAAGATACCGATGCCGGAACAAAAACGGCAGATATTAAAATTGCATATGTAAGTGATCTTTCTTTGGAACACTACGAAACATCACAGATTACCCGGGAGGCAAAGATGAAAAAAGAAGGAGAACTTGCGACGAATTCTGACAATCCGGTGCAGACAAAGCGACTGTATCATATTGCGGAAAGTTTTATTCAGTCGATGCAGCAGTTGCAGAACTTGTAAGATAATCCCAGGCACCGGAATAAATTGCGCGGGCAAGTTTTTCCTGATAGGACTCATCGGTTAACTGTTGCGCTTCTGCTTCATTACTTAGGAACCCACATTCTACGATAACCGTAGGTGTGGGTGTTTTTTTTAGAATATAGTATGCATCGTTCGCTTTGCATGCGCGTGGCTTTGGTGGATTGAGCGCGGAGTTTAAACTCTCCTGTAGTACAGAAGCAATTTCTGCGCCTTCTTTCGATTGTTCGCAATAGAAAACCTGTGGACCGGAAATGGATGCATCCGGAAAGCTGTTCTGATGAATACTGATGGTCATGACCGGCATGTTTTCCGTAATGAGCGCAACACGTTTTCGCAGATCTTCAATTTTGACATTTTTGGAATTTTCATCTGCAAGAACAGTGTCATCTTTGCGGGTAAGTACAACATGGAATCCTTTGTTTTCAAATAGAGTTTTCAACTTGTGGACAATGGACAGATTAACATCTTTTTCTAAGATATCGTTGCATCCGACTTTGCCTGGATCAGCGCCGCCATGACCCGCGTCGAGGACAATACAAAGATTTTTTGTATTGAGATTTTTGGCGCAAACATATGCAGCGCCGGCACGGGCAAGAAAGAATGAACAGATAAAAAGACAGGCAACCATGAGAATTTCAAATTTTTTTTGCATACTGCTCCCAATAATTGAAGTAAAAAGCCTTTTGCGTATTTGCAAAAGGCTTTTGTATTAGTTAATTCAATTTATGCAGGAAAACTAGTTCGTATACTTAATAATTGTATTCCACACATCACTGGTTTCAAAACCAAGCTTCCAGAAAGATGCACCAGCAAGTTTGTTATCCTGCATGACTTTCAATCTTTCTTCTGTGGAACTTGCATCTTCCAGCCATACCTTAAAAGTGGAATCTCCACTGGTAAATTCTGCGTAATTCTGACCGCTTTCTTTGTCCCAGGTCTTGGTTACACCATTATCTGCAAGCAATGCATCTGCAGCACGCATGCCATAAATTTTGGATGATACATCGTAGTCGCTGGTATTGTCATTGTCCTTCGTATCGTTGTTATCTTCGCTGTCAGTGGAATCTTTGGAAGAGGTAGTATTCTTGGTCAATTGCCATACTCTTGTATAGAATGGCATACCAAGGATTACCTGATCTGCAGGAACTTCTGCAAGTGTATCCGCTACTCCTTGTTTTACCCATCCGATGGAAGATACAGAACCGGCATCACCACCGGCATAATGTTCATCATATCCCATGATTACGACATAGTCCGCAAAGTTCGCCTGCTCCACGCGGTTGTAAAAGGCAGTATAACTTGTTGGAACATAATTGTCTACGGAAAGAACAATTCCATTGTTGGCACATTTGATGGAAAGTTCACGTACAAATTCGATATAAGCATCCCCGACTTTTGACTGGTTCAGGGATTCAAAATCAAGATTGATACCGTCAAGGTTGTATTGGATTGCCATGGATACAATCTGGTTTACAAGATTCTGTCGTTTGGAAGTGTGTGTCAATACTTCCGCAGAATCAGCATCTTTATTTTCAAGGTTGCTGACGAGTGCCCAGACTTCCACACCTTGTGAGTGACAATAATTTACATAGTCCAGACTTGCCAGGTTCGCCAGATTACCATTGTTATCGTTTAAATAGAACCAGGTCGGAGAGATTACATTGACTCCCTTGGTAGATGAGAGAACAGATGCAATATTTGTATTCGCAGAGTAATTGGTTACCTGATGCCATGCCATACAGATATTAAAGTCTTTGGTAATATGTGCAAAAGTATCCGGCGTAAAATCGCTGGTACGTGTTTTGGTAGATATATCCGACATCCGTTTGTTCTGTACATAGCCGATGATTCCGTCGTCTGTGAGGATCTTTGACCATTTATCGCCCTGTTCAATAACGGTAACATCACTGGCTTCTGTGATATCTTTTAAAATAGGACTTTTGATTCCGCCTTTGACACGAACAGCCGTATTCTTTTTGACGGAGGCTGTATCGTAGTCTCCCCATTGGTTGGTAATGACAATGCGGTTTGGGTCCTTAATATATTCGTAAGTCAAATCGGTATATTCTTTTACAAAATCCAAATCAATATATGCAGAATCGGAATTGGCCTTTACAACAGGTCTGCCATAATCTACAGATGATTTGGTAATCAAATATTTGTTGCTGTCTGCTTCAGCCGAGATCAGATCCCGGGAGGTAGCATAAAGAAGAATGTTTTCGTTATGATCCCAGTAGAACCGGGAATTTAAAGTGTCATGAACGAAATTGTAATCCACGTAAATATGGCCATCAATCAAAGTGGCATACGAGGAGGTAAGTTCATTGTTCAATACAATTGCAACCTGATTATCTGCGGTAATATTATAATATGAGGTTAAATCTTTGTGTTCCTTGCTTGGTGAATATTTGCGAAGAAGCACAGAACCGCCGATGATGGCTACAATGATTACGATAAGAGCACAAACAGTTAAAATCGGTATAGTTTTTTTCTTCATATGTAATCCTTCCTTATGTGTAATCAGTTTCCAATCCGATTATAGCATTGTGCTTATATAGATTCAAATGATATAAGGGAAAATTAAGAAATGTGAAACAGTTCTCTTCCTAATATATAGTTAATGAAGGTATAGGGGACAGGGTATTTCTAAAATACGCCGGTCCCCCGGTATCTTTTTTCATTCAAACGATTAAGAGTCTGATTTGCATTGAGACCCCTGCCTGAATCTTTTCCATGTTTATATTTTTGTTTATAATTTTGAGGACCAATTGTTAATTGTTATTTTGTATCTGGTAAAGGCACATCAGATAATGTAACAACAAGTGCCTGATATACCTCTGGCCGAAATTCAATAAGCAGCTGAAAGTTATTGTTTAACATTGTGATAACTATTCTCCTTTCATAAGTTGTTCAAAAAAGTGAAAACATCCAGAGGTAATGTGAAATGGATCACAGAGAAGAGGGGCAGGATCAACCCGGATGCCATACTGTTTGTAAATCTGTTCCTGATTTTTCTTTATCATATCCCCATATGTATTTACAAATCTGACCTCCTCCAAAGACAATTTATATTTTTTTAGTTCCTGAACAAATTTATCAAATTGTGTGGTTTTCCATGGGCTGACATTACATAAGACAATCCGTTTGTCACAATGCAGAAATTCCAGCCGGGTATGCGGCGTCAGGACTCCGAAATCCAGAATGGAATATTCGTAGTCTCTGTGAAGAAGTTCTGTCATCTTGCGAATGGTAACGTCCGGGTAATAGTCGACACCTTTTTTCCGGAAATAGAGCTTTGAGTCGCTTGTGGCTTCTCCTCTTTTATTGAGAAGAGCAATTTCGTGACTGGCATTCATTTCCATATAGGCGGTGGAAACAAGGTATCTGCTATGTAAAAAATTAGACAACGCAATACATAAGTGCGTGACTCCGGCATTTGCACTGACACCACAGATTCCTATGGTAGCAGGTGTCGGAAAAAACGGTTTCTTCTTATTAAATGTAATAATGAATATTTCCTGCCTTTCTCTAAAGATAGC
This sequence comes from uncultured Lachnobacterium sp., assembly GCA_900552085.1. Classification (GTDB taxonomy): domain Bacteria; phylum Bacillota; class Clostridia; order Lachnospirales; family Lachnospiraceae; genus Roseburia. The sequence continues at coordinate 28,855 of URYB01000001.1, read as the reverse complement.
CAGTGGACAAAGTCCAATTTATTCTCATTCGCCTGAAATATCCCGGTATCAAACGGATATGGATATACGGGAGCTGAGAATTTTCTGGCGTAATAGACAGCAGAATTGTGATCACATAAATTAGCAACGAATTTCAGGCGTGCTCCCAAATGTTCTATTATCTGATCTTCGATCATTGCATTGGCCCTGTGCCAGAGTGCACCACCACAGACATAAAGAACAAGGTCTGCAGAGACAAGATCCTCAAGAGTATAAGTACATCCGTAATCCATTACACAAAGTGCACTTTCCGGAGAGGGAATCTCGATGCCCGTATCATATTTGGGATAGCCTTGAAAGCATTGGTAATAATAGCATCCGTTGTGTTCCTGAATGTGTTCCATCTCAACCAGCGCTTTTCTCAGGCAATTGGTCCAGTTTTCTTCCCGATATACAGCGGGATGACCGAGATAGTTCAGCATGGAGACTAAGGATATTGCTATATGTGTGCAGCCGCATCCGGAATGGCTTCCGATCACGGCGATATTCTGCGAGAGATGCGTTTTACCCAAACTTTCTTTCAATTTATTGAGTGCATCAGACAGTTCATAAACAGTCTGATAACGGAACGCGGGTTCCGGATTTGTTGCTTTTTGGGTAATATACAGAATATTTCGGGAAAGAGGGGCATTTACAAAAGGGAGCATAAATTGAATTATTTTCCCAATGCTGTAAATATCAGACACGGCTGTAACTGGCCCGGCCAACGCAAGTTCGGGGGCCGAAAACGTGTGATTTCCCAAATGATTGAAGTCATTTCCAGAGTTGGCAATAAATGATGCGACGCTAAAATCGATTAATTTAATTTGTAATCCACATACTATAATATGCTCTGGTTTCAAATCCTGATAAACAATCGGGTTTGGGCATAAAGTGTGCAGATATGCAAAGATATCGCAAAGCTGTTCACAAAAATTAAAAAATAAATTCTGGGAAATAGACTGTTGATGGAGCAAAAATTCTTCTAAAGAAACACCCTGGATATATTCTTCCACAAGATAGAAAAAAGATTCATCTTCTTCAAAATCATAAATGGTTGGAATTCCCGGATGCTGAATAGTCTTTAAAATTTTTGCTTCCGAAATAGCGAAGAGTGAAGGTGCGTCTCTTTTGGGAAATTGCTTCAGCGCACGGTTCAACTCTAAAGATCGATGTCTGACCAGATAGACAATTCCGTCATTCCCATGGCCAAGGGTATCTAGAATTTCATATCGTCCAGACAAGATTAAATTTTTATTTTGCATACGTTTTAATGGGGGTAAAACGCATCTCATGCATAAACTTATAGCATACTTGTTTTTTAAAAGCAAGCATTATTTTAAAATTATTTTTTGACTTATGAACCATTTTTGATAATGTCCTATTATACCACAAGGGAAAATGTCCCAAAGTGGTATAATACTTCCATCAACAGATGGAGGTGACTATTATCAGAAAGGTAGAACTATCAATGGATGAACAAAAGAAGTACGAGGTGATTAAAGCATTAGCCGATCACCCACACCCAAACAAGCAGAGGGCTGCTATTACTCTTGATTGTACCGTACGCCACATTAATCGTATGCTTAAAGGTTATAGAGAACAAGGAAAAGCCTATTTTATTCATGGCAACAGAGGAAGAAAGCCAGCTAATACTATCCCTGATGTAACTCGAAAACTTGTCGTAGATTTGTATCGCACAAAATACTATGACGCTAACTTTGAGCACTTCACTGAACTATTAGCAAAGCATGAGGGTATTTGCATTTCGCCTTCATCCGTTATGACTATTCTTGAAGCCGAATATATTCTCTCTCCAAAGGTTACTAAAGCCAAAAAGAAAAGAATTAAAGAACAGTTAAAGGCCAAAAAGAAGGCTGTTAAGACACAGAAAGAAGCCGACCAGATTCAGACTAATCTTGTTGCTGTTGAAGATGCTCATTCTCGACGCCCTAGAGCAGCTTATTTCGGCGAGTTACAACAAATGGATGCAACTCCTTACGAATGGATTCCAGGGCAGATATGGCACCTGCATCTGGCTATAGATGATTCAACAGGAAGAATAACCGGTGGATGGTTTGATACCCAGGAAACACTAAATGGCTATTACCATGTATTTCATCAGATACTTACAACATACGGAATTCCATACAAGTTCTTCACGGACCGCCGTACAGTATTCACCTATAAAAAGAAAAATTCCCCATCAATCGATGAGGATACATATACACAGTTTGCTTATGCTTGTAAGCAGCTTGGTGTTGAACTTGAAGCAAGCAGTGTACCACAAGCAAAAGGACGTGTAGAACGCTTAAATCAGACGCTACAGTCGCGCCTGCCAATCGAACTAAGACTTGCAGGCGTAACGACCATAGACGCTGCCAATGAATTCTTAAACTCCTACATAAAAGAATTCAATGAGAAGTTCTCGCTTCCTCTTAATGGTATCAAGTCTGTGTTCGAAGAGCAACCAGAAAATGAAAAAATAAACTTAATTCTTGCAGTTCTATGTGAAAGAACTGTAGATACAGGCCACTGCCTAAGACATTCCAACAAATACTATCGAATGCTTGATAGTAAAGGTTTGCAGGTCCATTATCGTAAAGGAACCAAGGTGATGTTTATTCAGGCATTTAATGGTAACAAATACTGTAGTATAAATGATAAAGATATTTATGCCCTTGAAGAAATACCCGAACACGAAACAAAATCAAAGGATATAGATATAGACTACACTCCACCTAAACCCAAAAAGACTTACATACCTCCAATGAATCATCCGTGGCGAAGACAGCAATTCGGAAAGTTTGTCAAACAGCAAGAACATCATTGGCAAGATGATAGAATCATACCAGCATAGGGAGCGGAGCTGTTGTCAAGAAAACATGGAATACCGCAGTCAGCTTAGCTGACGAGGATATGCCGTGAAAGTTTCTTGACATAAAGCTCACGGAATATCCTCCTAGCAAAGAAAGAAGCAAACAGCTTCTTTCCCTGCCTTCCCGACGAGGGACGGGTGTGGGCAGAGCCCACAAAAAAATAAAGCCCCAGCAAAAAAAGCCGGGGCAAATGTTTCAATTATTTTGGGACATTTTCAAAAATGCTTGACAGCATTATTTTAAAATTATTTTTTGACTTTATAAATTTTTAATGCATGCAAACTTTACAACAAAGAATCATTTGATTATAATAAGTGTACAATTTACAAGAGATTTTCAAGGTAAGGATGTGATTGTGATGAAAATTGAAAAAGTAAATGAAAATCAGATTCGTTGCACATTAACGAAGCAGGATCTGGCAGAAAGACAGATCAATCTGAGTGAGTTAGCATATGGCTCTGAGAAAGCAAAGGGGCTTTTCCATGACATGATACAGCAGGCCAATTATGAGTTTGGCTTTGAGGCAAATGACAATCCACTGATGGTAGAGGCCATCCCGTTGTCTTCCGAATCTCTTATTCTTGTGATTACAAAAGTGGAGTATCCTGAGGAACTGGATACGCGCTTTTCAAAATTCACCGAACTGGATGATGATGAAATGTTTGCACAGTCTTCCGGTACTCAGGGAACTGTGGAAAACAAGGGTGCGGATGATATCATCGGCCTTTTCAATAAAATTCGCGAGAAGAGTGAAGCTGCAAAGGAAGAAACCGAACCAGATCAGACAAAGAATCAGACAACAGAAGTTCCAACTGATCTGACAAAAATGTTTGAATTTGTAAATATGGAGCAGGTGGAGAGACTTGCCCATGTGTTGGAAGGATATTATGAAGGTCGCAATGACCTGTATAAGAATGAGCACAAGAATCGCTTTTTCTTAGTAATTCATAAAGACGGACACACGCCCGAGCAATTTAACAAAGTATGCAATATTATCTGTGAGTATGCAATTCAGAGGAATTACACACCAGCAGCCGGCGCATATTTAGAAGAACATGGAAAATGGATTACAGGACCGAGTGCACTGAAGACAATTGCACAACTGTAATGACCCAATAATAAAAAGACTGCACGAACTGTGCAGTCTTTTTATTATTAAGCTAAATCATGCTCTAAGAAATCGTTAATATCATTCACCAGATCGTCAGGCTCAATTCCGTGAACCATAGCAGCCTCACCGATAGTTTCCATCTGTGAAGATGGGCATCCGAGACAATGCATGCCGATATTTAAAAGCATAGGTGCAATGTTTGCGTCGATCTGAAGAAGTTCTCCAATCATAGTATCCTTGGTAACCTTAGCCATGGGATAAATCCTCCTTTGCAAATTGTCTTATTAATGGTGCTATTATAATACGATTTCCCATGAAATGCAAATTATACGTGTTATGTGGTTAAAAAAATACAAAAAACAGACGATATAACAAATAGATGAATTGACAGGGATGGTCAAATTCTGGCATGGAAGCCAAATTTTGTACGGAAGGTAAGAATTTATGAAGATTAATCGTAATATGTCCGCAGTGATCACAAACAGACAGTTGCTTCGGACGGAAAATAAGCTGAGTGCTTCTATGGAACGTTTATCCAGTGGTTACAAGATCAACAAGGCTGGAGACAATCCGGCAGGTATGGCCATTTCGAACAAGATGAAAGCACAGATTGATGCATTGGATCAGGCAGAATCCAACGCGGCAGATGGAGAGTCTGTACTTAATATTGCGGACGGCGCATTAAATGAAGTGAGCAGCATTTTGCAGAGAATGCGTGAACTTTGCGTGCAGGCGGCAAACGGAACGAACTCGGAAAGTGAACGTGAGAGTATTCAAAAAGAGGTCGATAAACTGAAAGAAGAAGTAGACCGTATTTCTGCGGATACAGAATACAATACAAAAACGCTTCTCGATGGTTCCTGTGATGTGCGTGTGTATTCCAAGGAAGCGGAGCGTATGGATGTTTCCGACAGCGTAACACCGGGAACTTATACGCTGCATGTAGACCAGGAAGCAGAGTCTGCCACGTATGATATTCCACAGCCGACCGGAAACCTGGACGGAGATATCACCATCAATGGCGTGGGGGTACATTATACCAAGGGAATGTCGGAGGATGCTTTTTTCGAGCAATTGCGTAAATCCGCAGAACAGGCCGGTTGTACCGCAGAGCGAAATGCCAATGGTGGTTATACAATTACAACTGTCGAGTATGGATCTAGTCAGGCAATTAAGGTTTCGATGGGAAAAGAATTTGCAGAAGATATTGGAATGAGTCAGGATGCAGATGCAAAATATGATCAAAAAACAGGAAATTATACACTTAATAAAGTTGGCACGGACGCACAGGTATCACTTGTTGATGGTATAGGATTTTCAAAGACGACAACGGTTTCTGCAGATGGAACACGTATTAAGGTGACAGATATCGGTGGTTTTTCAATGGATTTCAAGCTGAAGGAAAATGCACAGCAGGATGTTTCGATTGATGTGACGGACATCGGTGCCATGTCAATTCAGATTGGTGCCAATCAGTATCAGGATGTGGATATTCGTATTCCGGAAATTTCGACTGAAAGCCTGTATCTTGATACCGTTGATGTAACAGTTTCCAATGGACCGGAAAATGGTATGCGTACGTTGGATGATGCGATTGCGAAACTTAGTGATGTACGTTCAAGAATCGGTGCTTTTACCAATCGTCTGCAGTATGCGCAGAACAGTCTGGCAGAGACACAGGAAGATCTGACCGCTGCATATTCGAACATTCTTGACACGGATATGGCAGAGGAAATGACCGAATTTACCCAGCGTAATGTACTTGAGCAGGCATCCATTTCTGTATTGTCACAGGCGAATGATCTGCCGCAGCAGGTACTTTCACTTTTGCAGTAATTGGAGGCTGAAAAAGAATGAAAAACGAGTTAAAACAGGACTTTACCCGGCGTCTCAGTCAATGTAATGCAGGGGAAATGATTGTGATCATTTATGATATTCTGTTTGCATATCTCGATGATGCAAAGGAGGCTTATGAAACGGACAGTCACGAACAGATGAAAGTGGCAATCCGCAGAGCGCAGAATGTGTTGGATGAGCTGATTCACAGTCTGAATTTTGCGTATCCATTGTCAAAAAATCTGCATTCACTTTATGTGTTTTGCAAAAACCAGCTTGCACGCACCATGTATGAAAACCGGTTGGATGGATTGATGGAAGCAGAAAAAATTCTGCGACGCCTGTATGGCTCCTTCGTGGAAGTTGCCAGACAGGACACCAGCGAACCATTGATGCGTAATACGCAGCAGGTTTATGCAGGTATGACGTATGGTCGCGCCTCGTTAAACGAAAATTATATGGATGATGATCAGAGAGGATTCTTCGTGTAAGAATCCTCTAATTTTTTTACACATCCAAGCAAAAATTTGTATCGCATCTGGACGGCTTTTGCCTGGTAGATATAGTAGTCAATCAAATCAGGCTCTACTACATTTTGTAGATTTTCATATACAATTTGTAAATCGGCGCTTGTCTGGTGGAGGCTGTCGATCAGCATGTCATAACCGCTCGGGGGTTCGGGTGTTGCCTTAAAAAGTTTCAAAAAATCACCTGCTTTCCTAAATGCCCTTTTTACAAGTATAAGCAAAAATGGAAAAGTTATACAAAAAAATATTTATAAAAATTTTTTCTTGACAAATAAAATAGTCATTGCTATAATCCGACTTACAACAAAAGAGGTGATGCAATTTGAATGAGATGCAGACAGCATCCATACTGACACTGTACATGATTTTATTTACTGCAGTGATTCAGGATTTTATGTGCATGAAGATCAGTAACCGGCTGATTCTCATGGGACTGTTTTGTTCGATCGCATTTGGTATATCAATAGGCGGAGTACCACAGATCATCTATATTCTTTGGAATATATCATTTCCGGTTATCATTTTATATCTTTTATACGTTCTCGGTATTTTGGGAGCCGGGGACATCAAACTTTTTTCCGTAATAGGTGGATTTACAAATTTTAAAACGTTGACAGACTGTATACTTGCTGCATTGCTGGTGGGAGCGATTATCTCTGTTGGGAAGATGTTGTATAATCGCAATTTGCAGTTCAGTTTATTCAAAGGCAGTGTGTTTATTCGGGAACTCTTACATGGAAATTTTATGTCGTATCGAAAAAGTATGGCTCAGAAAGAAAACCTGATACATTTTTCGGTGGCAATTCTTTTGGGGTTCATGGTTGTGAGAGTTCGCATGTATATGTAGCAGATACAGTTGGAAAGGAGAAGCTATGAAGAAAGTTCGTTTAGGACTTTGCATTGGGGACAGTGAATACAGTTTACGATTTACGAACTGCATAATGAATCATTATCAGGAACAGGTAGAACTGCATATTTATTCAGAGAATGCGGAATTAAAGAGGGACAGGAAATCTTATGATATCGTGTTGATGGATGATGTGAAAAATGCAGAAAGCTGGGGTGGGGAAAATCCAGTGGTATGCCTGTATGACAGCAAAGAAGATACAGAAAAGCAAGAGGAAGGAGGCGTGTATTGGGTGGAACGATATCAGGAAGTAAATCGTATTGTGGACGAAATATTAAAACAGGTGGGCGAAGAAATACAATGTGTCTGTCAAGGAGATCGCCTGCCGGGAAAAGCACAGATTTTAGGGGTATATTCTCTTGCAGAGAATGAATATCAGCTTCCATTTGCGGTTACGCTCGCAACACTGGTCGGGGAACAGGAAAAGGTTTTGTTATTGGATCTGCAGGAGAACAGTGGAATCTCACAATTGGTGGGAGCAGATTGCAGAATGGGTTTGGAGGAATTGCTGGTGATGGCAGAGAAGGGAAGATATGCTACGAACCGTTTGGTTTCCTGCATCTCTCACCTGGAAAATATCGATGTAGCCTATCCGGTGTACAATACCGAATGTCTATGTGAAGCACAGATGAAAACCTATCAGAAATTATTTCATATCCTTGCAAAAGAAATGGGGTATGAGACGATTGTTTTAAATTTTGGAACACGCTTTGTCGGATTTTTCGAGACACTTGGCATTTGTCAGGAGATTTATCTTATGAAAAGCCGGGGAGGGATTGGACAATGGAGAGAAAAGGAATTTTATGAGGAACTTGACCAGAGAGAGTTAGAACGGGTTCGGCAGAAAATTCAGAGTGTGGAAATTCCTTTGATGGCAGCACCGGTCGTATCCTGTGAGCGTCTTGTGGAACAATGGAAATGGAATGAGTTCGGGGACCGGATTCGAAATCTGATGCCGGGGGTGAGATCTGTTGGATGAGTACATAAGCCAGATCAGAGCCAGGGTCCTTCAAAGAATGGATCTGTCCCGCGATATGCTCGATGAGGAGATCGAAGAATTTATAGCGGAAGAGACGGCACAGATGTTACAGGGAATGATTATTTCCCTCCGGGAAAGAGTGCGGATCGAACAACAGGTTTTCAACTCACTGCGAAAATTGGATGCGTTACAGGATCTGGTGGACGACCCGGAAGTATCCGAGATTATGGTGAATGGACCACAGAATATTTTTTACGAGAAATTTGGGTGTGTTCATAAATGGGAGCAGAGTTTTGCCAGTGAAGAGAAGATGCAGGATATTATCCAGCAGATCGTAGGCAGGCATAATCGAGTGGTCAATTTGTCCAATCCCATTGTGGATACACGTTTGAGTGATGGTTCCCGTGTAAATATTGTCTTATCGCCAATTTCACTGGATGGTTCGGCAATTACAATACGTAAATTTCCGGAACATCCGCTGGATATGGAGACATTGATTGAAAAAGGGGCTATTTCAAAAGAAGCTGCTGATTTCCTTAAATATCTGGTACAGGCAAAATACAGTCTGTTGATTTCCGGAGGGACAAGTTCCGGCAAAACAACATTTCTTAATGCATTATCGCAATATATCCCAGAGGATGAAAGAGTAATTACAATTGAAGATTCTGCAGAGTTGCAGATACAGGGAATCCATAACCTTGTGCGTCTGGAGACTCGGAACGCAAATATGGAAGGTGTTATGCCGGTGACGATTCGAGATCTGATACGGAGTGCGTTACGTATGCGCCCCGACCGGATTATTGTTGGAGAGTGCCGGGGGGCAGAGGCTTTTGATATGTTGCAGGCTTTAAATACTGGCCATGATGGGGGACTTTCAACGGCGCATGGAAATTCCAGCCGTGATATTTTAAGCCGTTTGGAAATGATGGTGCTGATGGGAATGGATTTACCATTGCAGGCAATCCGGCAGCAGATCGCATCAGGAATTGATGTTATTGTGCACCTTGGAAGATTACCGGATCGCAGCCGGAAGGTTCTTGAGATCACCGAGGTGACCGGGTTCCGTGATGGGGAAATATTGTTGTCTCCGCTGTATCAGCTGCAACAGGATGGGGATAAAAGCGCGCTTGTTGCGATGGAAAAATTGAAGTGTACAAACAAACTTATAATGTCAGGTCTGGAGGATATAGCAATCAGGGAAGGGATTATGCATGGATTACAGACAGTATAAATTAACATGGAAAGAAAAAGGAAAGTGTCTTTTGTTGTCGATTGGAATTGGAGTGGTCATTGCATATTTATTTTATGATCACTGGCTGGGACTTTTGTTGATTCCGTTACTATTCGTTTTCTTTTATAGAAGTGCAATGGCAAAAGGGAAAGAGGAAGTACAAAGCAGATTGGCAAAAGAATTTTTAGATACACTTCGAACAATCAGTGCTGCACTTCTGGCAGGCTGTTCCATAGAGAATGCATGGAGAGAAGCAGAAAAAGAGATGAAGGAATTATATGGGGAAGATGCCGCGATGTATCAGGAACTTGTCCAAATGAACCAGTCTGTGCGATACAACATGCCGATAGAAAGCTTGCTGGAAGATTTTGCTATGCGATCAGGAAATGCAGATATTGCAAGTTTTTCGGAAGTGTTTTCGTTTGCAAAGCGAAGTGGAGGTAATTTTGAAACCATCATAAAAGGAACGGAAGCACATATGCGCATGCGTTATGAAACTGAACGGGAAATTCAGGTTTTGGTGGCATCCCGCAAATTGGAACAAAAGGTAATGAACTTTATTCCGATATTGATCCTGGCCTATCTGAAACTTACATCGGCAGATATGTTGGACAGTATGTATGGGAATCCCACAGGAATTTTATTTATGACGGGGTGTCTGGCGGCCTATGCAGGTGCCATTGTGCTGGCAAATCGCATTCTCGCAATACATATGTAAATAGATTGAAAAAGGAGAATGGAAGGGGGAATTTTATTGCAAAAGAAAAAATGCGTGGAAATTGCAATTGTATGTGTACTGTTGCTCTTTCTGGCAGGCTATGTTGAAGCGTCTGAGCAGAACATCAATAGCAAAAATCAGGTGATCCGGGGGAGCCCGGGAGAATATGATCAGGAAGTAGAACTGCAGCTTAATGCAGGCGATGCGGTGAAAAATTATGATTATACACTTGTGGTTCCGGCTGCTGATGTCACAAAAGAAGAGGCTGACCAGTATTTTGATGCTGCGAAAGAAGAAATTTCAAAGTCTTTTTATGCAGAAGGCGATGACGAAAATGCAGTGACTTTACCGGTAAATATGCAGACTTCATATCAAAAAGGAATGGTCAAAGCAGAATGGACGTTAGACAGCTACAGGATTGTGGATGTGGACGGAGTCATTATAGAAGAGGCAGTACCACAAAATGGTGCTTTGGAGCAGGCGACTGTTCATCTTACCTGTGGAAATTATAAGCAGGAATATGTGTTTGCTTTTATGGTATATCCAAGAACCTTATCGGAGAGCGAGAAAATTTTAAAAGATGTTCAGGAAGCAATTGATAAGGATGCAAAAAAAGAGGGAAGCCAATTGCTGACACTCCCCAAAGAAGTCAATGGTATTTCCCTGCGATGGACAGAGGCAAAAAGGCATCTGGTAATCAAAATGCTTTTCTTTGAGGTGATTGTTCTTGTTTTATTGTATTTCGTTCGTATAGAACGGGAGAAAGCAAAGCGCAAGGAGCGGCAGGAGCAGATGATGTTGGATTATTCAGAAGTTGTCAGTAAATTACTGATTTTAATGGGTGCCGGCATGTCTTTAAAGCAATCATGGAATATAATTTCCGCGCGATATTCCGACAAGAGGAAGAAAAAGGAAGTGCCAAAGCGTTTTATCTATGAAGAAATGGTTTACACAAATCATGAGATTCAGGATGGAGAAACCGAGTTGGCAGCATATCAGAAATTCGGGGAAAGAACCGAAGTTGGGTCTTATCAGCGTCTGGTTCGCATTCTGGTACAGAACGTACAGACAGGAAGTCGTGGAATTTGTCAATTATTAAGTCAGGAAGCAGAGGGTGCCATGGAGGAAAGAAAGGCACTTGCGAAGCGAATGGGGGAAGAAGCCGGGACAAAGATGCTGTTTCCGCTTTTGCTTATGCTTGGAATTGTCTTTGCGATTATTATGACACCTGCATTGCTTGCATTTCAAATATAAGGAGGAGAAATTATGTTAGTATTTAAAAATTTTTTAATGGAAGAAGATGGTGTGGGAGTCGTGGAAATGGTGCTCATCGTGGTGGTTTTAATCGGTGTTGTTATCATTTTTCGTGATAAATTAAAGAAAGTTGTGGGCGATATTTTCAAAACAATTGAAGAACGTTCTGGAAAAGTATAATGAAAAAACGAAACATAAAGACAAAACGAAAAAACTATAAAGGAAGCATTACCGTATTTGCCGCTTTGTCATTTATGTTGATTGCGCAGTTTATTTTTACAATGTTGGAAGTTTCCCGAACAATTGAGGTGCGAAAAGCATTACAGATGAATACAGAATCTGTTCTAGAATCGATATTTGCCAATTATTGTAGTCCTTTCTGGGAAGAATATCGTTTACTTGGAACCTCAGTTGTCAATTCGGATGGAGATTTGTCATTCAACAATGTACAGGCACAGCTGCAAAATCTGACGGAGGTAAATCTTGGGGGCAGAGAGAAATCTCTGCTCGCAGGAACATCTCTATTGACAGCAAAAATGACAGATGCAAATTTTGAAGAGTTTTTGTTGATGACAGATGATGGAGGGGTCGTATTTCAGGAAGTTGTATGTGCATATATGAAAGAGAATCTTGCATATGAAACTGCGCGCACCATTTATGATAATCTTGATTATATCAAGAATGCAAAAGATTCATATGGGGATGCTGCTGACAGTATTGATGGAGCACGAGACTCGATCAAAGAGGCTCGTGAAGAAGAACAAAGGAAGCAGGAAGAACAGAAAAAACAGAAGAAACAGAAGAAATTACCAAAGACGAAGGGCACATCTGGTGCAAAAACACAGACAACAAGCACTCAATCAAAGGATGTACAGACCTCTGAGATGGCGACGGAGACATCGGCGGAGGAAGAAAATCTACTGGATATTGTATCAGATGCAAAGAAGAATGGTGTGTTATCGCTTGTTCTTCCGAGTGATACGACACTGTCGAATTGTGCGATTTCTTTGGACAGTAGCGTTTCCCATCGAACATTAGAAACAGGGAATGCGCAACGAGAAGGTTCAGATGACTGGTATTCGGACGTGCTTTTGAATCAGTACTTTAATAATTATTTTTCCTGTTATACAAATCAAAAAAGTGGTCATTACATGAAATATGAATTGGAATATTTGATTGCAGGAAAAAGTGAAGATGCAGAAAATCTGCGGACGGTAATCAAAGAACTTATGGCCGTAAGAGAGGCTGTAAATATGGCCAGTATTGTAACTATGGAAGACAAACAGGCAGAAGCACTTGCCATGGCTGTTACATTGGTGGGATTCACTTTGAATCCGGTAATCATTGCATTTGTAAAATATGCAATACTTGCTGCGTGGGCTTTTGTCGAAAGTGTGTTGGATTTGCGGACGTTATTGCAGGGTGGAAAAATTCCTGTCATCAAAACACATCTTACATGGACATCGAATTTATCCGAACTGCCAACATTGCTTTCCGGATGGAGCAAGGCAAAGGAATCCGCATCAGGTTTCGATTATCAAAGCCATATGGCCGCATTATTGTTTTTTCAGAATAATGGGAAAGTCTGTATGCGGGCAATGGATATGCAGGAAGCCACAGTCTGTAGTGTGGAAGGGTATGAGGATTTTAAGATGGATCGGGTCATGGTTGATGCAAAGGTTTGTGCGACCTACGAGTATTCGCCGGTATTTCTTGGTTTTGTCACTCTAGTAGAAAAGAAGATGAACAACTTTCGAATACAGCAAACGTCACATTACAGCTATCTTGTGGGGAAGGAGGGTGTATGAGGGTGTCTTTTTGTATGCGAAAGTTGCACAATACATCAAAAACTCTCCCAGAGTCTGCAAGCAAAAGTGAGAAAGATTTTGTACCGCAAACAAAATCATCCTATTTTTTTAAATTACTTATTAGCAGTGTTACATCCTGCATCAAAAAGACACCCTTGTACATCCGTTTCAAGGCCTCATATACTCTGGAAGCAGCAGTCATCATTCCTATGGTAGCTGGATTTTTTGCAGTACTGCTTTTATTTTTCCGCATTCTGCAAATAGAGACGCAGGTGCAGGAGGCGTTGGTATATACCAGTAGAAAAGTGGCAACTGAAGCATCTATGGTGGAATCACCGACGGCATTGCTGGCATCTGCGGAAGCTGTGTTTCAAAAGGAACTTCGTCAATATTCACTGCCGGATAAATATGCAAAAAGGGGATATCTTGGAGTTTCTCTTTTGGGATCGTCATTTGACAGGGGTTACGTAGAGTTAAATGCAGATTATACTATAAAGCTCCCAGTGGGATTTTTCAATGAAAAAGGCGTCCGGGTATCGCAAACAAGCAAAAGTAGAATGTGGACAGGCGATGCAGATCCGAATTGTGGGGGAAATGAGGACTATGTATACGTAACAGAGCATGGGACAGTGTATCATCGGAGCAGAGAATGCAATTATCTGGACTTAACCATTCGTGCAGTAAATTATGCAGATGTAGGGAATAAAAGAAACAAAAATGAACATAAATACTACGCGTGTAGCGGATGCGTGGCAGGAAAAACGGGACTTGGTAATGTATATATAACGGATTATGGAACTTGTTATCACGCAAGTCTTGGGTGTAGTGGATTAAAAAGAACAATTTATTTAATACCGATCTCAGAAGTCGGTGGTAAGGGGGCATGTTCAAAATGTGGAAGTCATTATTAGAAAATATTCAGGGCATTGTTTTGATGGTTGGGCTGGGCTTTTTGGCGTTAGAGGATATAAAAACACGAAAAGTCCGGTCAATGTCAATTATTGTTTTTGCGCTGTTGGGAGCAATTCTTTCATTTTTAAATGGAAACTGGTTTGACTGGAGACTGATCCTTGGCTTTGTACCGGGAATCTTCGTACTTTTTCTTGGATTACTTACAAAGGAAACAATTGGTTATGGAGATGGTCTGGTTATTCTGGCATTAGGGTGCTATTTGAATATTTTTGAAATTATCGGATTAAGTATGCTGGCATTGACGCTGGCGGGATTGGCAGCAGTATTTCTGATTGTTGTATATCACAAAGGAAAGAAAGAGTTACTGCCATTTGTTCCGTTTCTTTTTGTAGCACACTTGATAGTGGTTTTGTTATAGCTTTAAAAGAGAGATGGTGCAAAATGGCATTGATCAGAAGAGAATGGAAAGCCAGCTATACAGTAGAGGCCGCATTTATTGTTCCAATTCTTCTTAGTGCGATGCTGGTTGCAATGCTGATTGGTTTGGACTTATATCAGGAAATAAGAGGAGAGCAGGAGCAGGAAAAAATTGTGCAGATGTGGCAGGTAAAAGAATTTTATAAATATCAGATCGTGGATGAGGTGATAAATAATGAATCATGAAATTGTATATGAGCGAAATCCGACAGGAAGCTATATGAAAATTTTTTCAAATCAGGAGGAAACTCTGGATGAAAAAATTCTTTTGAGAAGAAAAATTCCGGGATTGTTGCCAATGGAGAAAGCCTACCTGGATGGAAATGGTCAGTATTGGTACAATATATCAGGAAAGCAATCTCTGGATACCTATTGCAGCATTCAAAATGTTGGCATAGATGTGATTAAAAAAATTATCATTAGTATTTGCAGTCAGATGGAAATATTGGAATGGAATCTGATTTCGATGGGAAGTTTACTTTTAGAACCGGAATGTATTTTTGTCACAAACAGTAATCAGGAGTTTATTTTTACCTCATATCCAGGTACTGATCAAAATGTAGAAGACGGATTTCGACAGTTGATGGAATATTTGCTGACAAAAGTGGATCATAAAGATGCGTTGGCAGTTCATGCTGCCTATGGTGTATATGAAAAGTCTTTGGAAGAAGGAATGACAATTCGTGATGTGAGGGACTGGCTTACCCGGTCAGAACCTGTGGAACAGACAGAGAAGAATGTTCCTTTTGCAAAACCTTCTGCAAATATTGTGGATAGTAATGTGAAGCAGAGAAATATTCCAGTTGTATCTGATTTTATGGAAGAAAAACCGATGGTACAGCGTGTGGAGGAAAATCGTACTTATTCTAGTGTAAATCTCCAAAAGCAGGAGCCGAGTAAGAATAAGAAAAGACAGTGGGATAGTTTTATAAAGGAAAAACTCAGTTCATTTGGATTTAAAACTGTTGAGAAAACAAAAAAGAAACAGACGAAAAAAACAGAAGTGGTGTATCCGGAAGAACAAATCTATACAGTTCCACAACCAACGATTCATCCGACCGTTTGCTTAACAGGCAATGAGGGACAGGTAAGAGGAGTTCTTTTATATCAGGGAACGGAGCAGCTATCAGACATTTATCTGGATCAGAAGCCTTTACAGGTGGGAAAAGGTGCAGCTGCAGATGTTAAAATTGATAAAGAAACCATTAGTCAGTTACATGCGAGAATCTGTCCGGAAGGGAACTCCTTTTATATAGAAGATTTGAATTCCACGAACGGTACATTTGTAAATGATGAAGCATTACCATATAAGCAAAAGAAGATGCTTCAGGCGAACGATATTGTAAGGTTTGCAGATGTGCGATTCCGTTTTTGTTAGGCTTGTAATTCCATCCATTCATGCGTATACTTAAACTAAGAAAATTTTATTTACTATGGAATGAGGTATATGCGATGTCAGAGCGAAAAGACAGCAAGCCAATTATGACGATCACATTTGTCGCAATCAATGTACTTGTGTTTGTTGTGTTGGAGATTATAGGAGATACACAGAATTCTGAATTTATGGCAGCGCACGGAGCCGTCTGGCCGCCATATGTCAGTGAGGGACATGAGTACTGGAGACTTCTGACAGCTACATTTATGCATTTTGGATTTGAACATATAGCGAACAATATGCTGATTCTTGTATGTGCAGGAATGATTTTAGAGAAAGCATTGGGGCATGTAAAATTCACGATTCTGTATTTGATCGCAGGAGTAGGTGGAAATGTACTTTCCTGTGCACAGATGCTGCATACGAAGGATTATGCCGTGGCAGCCGGAGCATCCGGTGCTATTTTTGGCATTGTCGGTGCGTTACTTTGGATTGTGATTTTGCATAGAGGGCGATATGAGAGCCTGACAGGGAAAGGATTACTTTTTATGATTGTAATTACCCTGTATTATGGAATCACCACCGGTGGAATTGACAACTGGGGGCATATTGGAGGCCTGCTTATGGGCTTTGTTATGGGAATCATTTTGTATCGAAGAGTTGATTTTAGGAGAGAAAATCCATATACTTAAAAGTAGCAGAATAAGGAGAAGGTGCGCATGAAGATAGTAGTTTATTATGGTGGAAGAGGGTTGCTGGATGACCCGACGCTTTATGTATTAAAGAAAATGGAAGACGTATTGCGGGAGTTGCGCGTATCGATTGAGCGTTACAATATCTATGAGCACAAAAATGAGATTGCAACATTGCCGCAGACATTCAAAGAAGCAGATGGAATTATTCTTGCTACGACAATTGAGTGGTTGGGAATCGGCGGATATATGCAGCAGTTTCTGGATGCCTGCTGGTTGTATGGAGATAAAGAAAAAATCAGCCATACGTATATGCAACCGATCGTAATGTCTACCACCTATGGAGAGCGAGAGGGCGAGATGACATTGTCGAATGCCTGGGAGATTCTGGGCGGATTGCCATGTCCGGGATTGTGTGGATATGTGGAAGATCTGACAACTTTTCAGATGAATAAGGATTTTGGCCTTATTATAGAAAAGAAAGCAGAGAATTTATATCGCACGATTTCGCAGAAAATCAAGAGTCTGCCAAGCAGTAATCAGGCAATCAAGCAGAATGTATCAAGAACACAGAGTATGAATCTGACACCGCAGGAGAGCGAGCAGCTTTCGAAGTATGTATCAGATGATTCTTATGTGAAGCAGCAAAAAGAAGATATCGAAGAACTTGCGTCGATGTTCAAAGATATGTTGGGACAGACACAGAGTGATGAAGATATGCCATATATCAAGGAACTCGAGAGTCATTTTATTCCAACAGAAGACTTTAAAGCAAGATATTCTCTTATTATAGAGGATATCAAGAAACCATTGTATATTGGCGTGGATGGAGAAGAACTTGTTATGCATTATGGACAGGAAAATGATGTGGATGTGGTTGCAAAGATGAGCAAAAATGTTCTTCAGTCCATTTTGGATGGACGAATGACGTTCCAGAGAGCCTTTATGACAGGGGAAATGACGGCGCGGGGAAATTTTAAAACGCTTCGTATGTTAGACCAGATTTTTGTATTTTAAAAGATAGTGTCAATGCATCAAAGATAGTGTCAAGTTTTGTATGAAAACTTGACATGTAGCGTCAGCCCATTTGCTGAAAGCAAATTTTGCATGGGCTGATGTTCAAGGATAGGAGGACAAAAATGAAAGACGATAATTGTATTTTTTGTAAGTTGGCGAATGGAGACATTCCTACAAACAGCATCTATGAGGATGAAGATTTCAATGTAATTTTGGATGCAAGCCCTGCAACAAAGGGACATGCTCTGATTTTACCAAAGCAGCATTATGCAAACATGTTTGAAATTGATGATGAAATTCTTGCTAAGGCGGCAAAGCTTGCAAAGCGTGTTATCACACATGAAAAAGAAGTGCTTGGTTGTGATGGATATAATGTATTGCAGAATAATGGAGAAGTTGCCGGTCAGACAGTATTTCATTTTCATATGCATCTGATTCCAAGATACGATGGAGAGAAAACAATCATTGACTGGGATCACAAAGAATTCTCAGATGATGAGATGAAAGCTATTTGTAATGAGATGAAATTTTAAGCAACAAAGTGAAATAGTAAACAGAAAATAATGCAAGTATTATTGCATATATAAAAAGAGGGCAGGCATTAGCGTGCCTGCTCCTCAATTAAGTTTACGATGGTACCGATGGAATCCATCTGTCCGCTTTCGGACATTGCTTTTTTATATTTTTCTCTGTTTTCATATACTTCTTTTACTGCAGAAAGAAGTGTCTTATCCGTTAACTGTTCTTCTTCGAGAACATAAGAAAATCCCTGTTTTGCAAAAGATTTTGCATTCAAGATCTGATCACCGCGGCTGGCGGCAGCAGAAAGAGGAATCAGAATATTTGGTTTATGCAAAGCCAGTAATTCGCAGATGGAATTTGCTCCGGCACGGGAAATTGCCATATCTGCAAGGGCAAACATATCTGTTAATTCGGCACTTGCGTATTCAAACTGTGCATATCCAAGAACGCCTTTTAACTGCTCATCAAGATTTCCTTTACCACATAAATGAATGACATAAAACTGTTCAAGTAATTCCGGTAATACTTTGCGGACTGCTTCGTTAATTACTTTCGAACCGGAACTTCCACCTACAATTAAGAGAACTGGTTTTTTGTGGTCCGGAAAACCACAGTAGTGAATGGATGCTTCTGCATTTCCGGTAAAAAGTTCCCGGCGAATTGGAGATCCTGTCAGGACAGCTTTCTCTGCAGGCAGATATTTCATTGTTTCCGGGAAGTTACAGCATACTTTTTTGGCACCGCGGATTGCGATTTTGTTTGCAAGACCCGGGGTAATATCGGATTCATGAATGATTGCCGGGATGTGGCAGTGTTTTGCAGCCAGTACCACTGGAACAGAAACAAATCCACCTTTGGAAAAAACAACATCCGGTTTTATTTTCTTTAATATAGAAATAGCCTGACCATAACCTTTGAGAACTTTAAATGGATCCGAGAAATTTTTCCAGTCAAAATAGCGACGAAGTTTACCGGAAGAAATTCCGATGTATGGAATATTCTGGGCTTCAATTAATTCCTTCTCCATACCGTTATAAGAACCTATGTAGGTAATGTCATAACCAGCTTCTTTTAATGCCGGCATCAAAGCAATATTTGGTGTAACATGACCTGCAGTACCACCACCGGTCATTACGATTTTCTTTGTTGTTTTCATGAAGATATATCCTCTCTGTTTGTTATTTGGAATTCAATATATTCGTAGTGTATGCTGATCTGACAGCAAGCAGTTACATGAAAACTATATTATACTTTCCAGGCAAAAAGTCAAGATGGACGGAAATTAGGGTGCTGCTTATATCCGGAAAATGACGGACATTGCGTACGAAAAACTGTCGAAACTTGCGACCGAAAGGATATTCCGAAATATGCGTTCTTTCATTATAATATAGTTACAGGATGTACGATATTTAACAAAATATGAAAGAGAGGCAGTTGATATGACAATTTTATTGCAGGTTATGGAGTGGATACATACATACCAGAGAGAAGTTTTTGCAGGAGCTTTTTTTGGTGTACAGGCAGTTGTTTTTATTTCTCTTATGGTGGTGTCTCGTAAACTGACAAAGACACGAAAAATGATAAATAAGATGGCAGACCAAATTGTGGATCGAATGGAGAAATGTCTGAAACCTGTTGTGGAACAGAAAGCCGATTCTACAACAGAGAAGCATATAGTAAATGTGACGGAGAATCATCAGAAGGATGAGGAGGAAAATCGAGTGATTTCCTCTGTCTTAAAAGAGATTTTTCCATAGAAAATATGTACATTTGCTGTAAAATGTTAAGCAAACTGTAATATTTATTTTCTCAATAACAAATACAGGGTGTGCCAGGGGTTTGGTGCACCCATTTTTGCGTAAAAATTGAACGAATGTGGAGAGAACCACCCAAAATCTACCAAAAATTTGACAAACAGCTTTTACTATGCTACAATGCCACTCGTAACAAACTTGTAACATTTGAAATAAAGTGTTTAAAAACGCAACATAAGTGTAATACTTATCGCATAAGATAGTAATACATGATTGCGCACATCATTGTTGTTGATGATATGCAATGATAGAATACGGAGGTTCATAATGAAATTTAACAAGAAAGTGATTGAAAGTGTAATGGTAGCAGGACTTGCTCTTGCATTAACAATCACAGCGGTTACTGGTAATGGAGTGAAAGCTGCTGATCAGGTAGCAGAAACACAGATGGATAAAAACGGAATGGCCGGAGTTGCAGTTGCTATGAACGCATACGAACTTGAAGCAGCAGATATGCTTGACAGCATGGTTTCTGTTGAAAAGAGCGATTCCAATATCGTTGCAGCAGCAGTAGAGGATGCAGCAGATGTATCAGACACATCGGTGGAAAGCGCTGCTTCCGAAGATGTTGAGACAGAGCCAGAGGTAACTGTAGAAGATTCCAAAGAGGATAAGAAATTGTCCGATGAGGAAAAAGAGTGGAACAATAAATTGATGGCAGATGTCGATGAGTTTTTGTATGTACGCAAGTCGGCAGATGCAGATTCAGAAATTGTTGGCAAGATGTATAAGGGTGACCGCGCAGTCATTAAGGATGAAGGAAGTGAATGGACAAAGATTACTTCCGGAAACGTAAAAGGATATGTAAAGAATGATTACTGTGTAACCGGTCAGGAAGCATATGCATATGCCAAGAAAAATTGTAAGACAGTCGCAAAAGTCGAGATTGACGGACTTCGCATCCGCAAGGAAGCAAGTACAGATGCTGGTGTAGTAAAGACCGTTGCATCCGGAGATAAGCTTGTTGTAAACACAAAAGCTGACACAGAAGACGGATGGGTGGCTGTTAAGGTTGATTCTCAGACCTGTTATGTAAGCGAAGATTATGTTACTGTAGGGTTAAAGACCGGTAAGGCAGTCACAATTGAGGAAGAGATTGCCGCACAGAAAGAAGAGGAAGAGCGTAAGGCAAAAGAAGAGGTTGCAAAACAGGATGCAGCAAAGAAGAGCACACAGAGTTCTTCATCTTCAAGTTCTTCTTCAAATGGACAGACAACAACAACTTCTTCTTCACAGGGAACATCCCTTACAGCATCTGCGGATGATGAGACATTACTTGCAGCATTGATTCAGTGTGAGGCAGGTGGACAGAGTCAGCAGTGTATGCTTGCTGTGGGAGCTGTTGTAGTGAATCGTGTACACAGCGGAAGTTTTCCAAACAGTATTCGCGGTGTTATTTATCAGCGTGGTCAGTTTGGTCCGGCTTCTTCCGGAAGATTAGAGTCCAGACTTGCCAGTGGTGTGAGCGCAAGCGCAAGACAGGCAGCGCAGGCAGCACTTGCAGGAAATGATCCGACAGGTGGCGCAAAGTACTTTAAGCTTGCATCCAGCGGACACGCAGGCGTTGTGATCGGACCGATTGTATTTTATTAATTTGCAACTGGTTCATGAATCATAGATCATACGGGCAGATGTATCGATATTTCGATATATCTGCCTTTTCTATTTGCTTCATGTATGACAATGTGTGCATTTAGTAGGTTGTAATCGACGGATAAATGGAGTAAAATAACTTCATTGTAACGAAATAAGGAGGAAGAGCAATGACATTAAAGGGACGGAATTTTTTAAAGTTAATGGATTTTACACCGGAGGAAATCACATACCTGATTGATTTATCTGCAGAATTAAAGGAGAAAAAGCATCAGGGCATCATGCATGACAGCCTTGTAGGCAAGAACATCGCATTGATCTTTGAAAAGACAAGTACCCGAACCCGCTGCTCTTTTGAGGTGGCTGCACACGATCTGGGTATGCATGTTACATATCTTGATCCAAGCGGTTCACAGATCGGAAAGAAGGAAAGTATTCCGGATACAGCCCGTGTACTCGGAAGAATGTTTGATGGAATTGAGTACCGCGGATATGGACAGGAAATCGTAGAGGAACTGGCAAAATATGCGGGAGTCCCGGTATGGAATGGATTGACCAATGAGTTCCACCCGACACAGATGATCGCAGATATGCTGACAATTCGTGAGCATCTCGGACAGCTTAAAGGTGTGAAGTTCGTGTATATGGGAGATGCCCGTTACAATATGGGGAATTCTCTTATGGTAACATGTGCAAAACTTGGAATGCATTTTGTAGCATGTACCAATCCAAAATATTATCCAAATCAGGAACTGGTTGATTACTGCAAGGATGTTGCAGCGCAGACAGGCGCGACAATTACATTGACAGATGATGTTGCAGAAGCTACCAAAGATGCCGATGTCATCTATACCGATGTATGGGTATCCATGGGTGAGCCGGAAGAAGTATGGGCAGAGCGAATCAACGATCTGAAACCGTATCAGGTAAATACCAAGGCATTTGAAAACGCAAAAGACAGCGCTATTTTCATGCATTGTCTGCCGGCATTCCATGATTTAAAGACTACCATCGGAAAACAGGTTTATGAAAAATTTGGATTATCAGAACTTGAAGTTACAGATGAAGTATTTGAAGGACCGCGTTCGGTTGTATTTGATGAGGCAGAGAACCGTATGCATTCCATCAAAGCAATTATGAAAGCGACATTATCAGATTAAAAATGAGCGGTAAAGGCGTATGAAAGCAGAAATATTGAAAATGCTCCGTGAAACAGACGGATATGTATCCGGACAGGAGCTGTGTAATCATTTTGGCGTGTCCCGTACAGCCGTGTGGAAAGCAATCAATCAGCTGAAAGAGATGGGATACGAGATAGAGGCGGTGCAGAACAAAGGATATCATTTGCTGTCTGTGCCGGATGTGATCAACGATGTAGAGTTGGAGAGCATCCGAAAGACAAAGTGGGTCGGATGTGAGATTCATTATTTTGATACTATTGATTCTACGAACACGAAGGCAAAAGAACTGGCAGAGAGTGGTCATCCGACTGGAACTCTGGTAGTGGCTGAGCAGCAGACTGCCGGAAGAGGGCGCAGAGGCCGGTCCTGGGAATCCCCATCCGGAATCGGCATATTTATGACACTTATGCTCAAGCCGGATATCAATCCAAACAATGCATCCATGCTGACACTGGTTACGGCACTGGCTACCGCACGGGCTTTGCGCAGAGTTGCCAATGTTCCGGCACTGATTAAGTGGCCGAATGATCTGGTCGTAAACGGAAAGAAAATCTGTGGAATGCTCACAGAAATGAGCGCACAGTTTGATTATATCAACAATATTGTCATTGGCATTGGTATCAATGTGCACAATGAAGCTTTTCCGGAGGAGATTGCAGAGACAGCAAGTTCCCTTCTTCTGGAATGCGGACATCGCTTTCATCGGGCGGATATTATAGAGGCTTTTCTCGAAGAGTTTGAGGCAGCTTATGAAGTGTACCTTAAGACCGAGGATATGGAAGGATTGCAGCAGGATTACAATGAGTTGCTGGTAAACCTGAACCGGCAGGTGCGGGTGCTTGATCCGAAGGAACCATTTGAAGGAAAAGCAATGGGAATTACAAAAAAAGGAGAACTCATCGTAGACACATGGGAATCGCGCAAGCTGGTGTCTTCCGGAGAGGTTTCCGTGAGAGGAATATACGGATATGTCTAAAGAAGTTACGTTGTGTGTATCCAATGCATACCAGAAAAAGTTCTACCTGAATGAGAATTTTAATGAACTGCCACAGTCCATCCGCGAGGAACTTAAAATCATGTGTGTGCTTTACACAGAAGATATCGGTGGAATTTTGGAACTTGTATTTGATGAAGAAGGAAACCTTCAGTTTAAGACAAGTTGTGAAGAGGGCGATTTCTATTATGATGAGATCGGAAGTGTGCTGAAAATCAAACAGTTCAGAAACGAAAAGCGGGAATTGCTTGAGGCTGTGGAAACATATTATCGAGTCATGTTTCTGGGCGAAGGATGGAGCGAGGAGGAATAGGGCATGATATTAACAATAGATGTGGGAAATACAAATATTACCTGTGGAGTATTCGATGGGGATGTCATTGTTGCTTCTTTTCGCATTACCACCAAGATGCCACGTACATCCGATGAATATGGAATGATCCTTTACAATCTGCTGGAGCAGAATGATATTCAGCCAATGGACATTGAGGATGCAATCATTTGTTCCGTTGTTCCGAATGTGATGCATTCCCTGCGGGGCGGACTGGTAAAATATTTTCATATTACACCGATTATTGTCGAAGCAGGAATTAAGACAGGTATTCGCATTGTGACACCGAATCCGCAGCAGATTGGTGCGGACCGAATTGTGGATGCTGTTGGTGCATTTGAAATATATGGAGGTCCTGTGCTGGTGATTGATTTCGGTACAGCCACAACATATGATTTTGTGGACGAAAGCGGGGCTTTTCTTGGCGGAATTACAGCACCGGGTATCCGGATTTCTGCAAAGGCACTGTCAGAGGATGCCGCAAAGCTTCCGGAGATCGAAATCAAAAAGCCGGAGAGTATTCTTGGAAAAGACACCATCACCAGCATGCAGGCAGGTATTGTCTACGGACAGATTGGACAGACGGAATACATTATTAACAAGGTAAAAGAAGAAGTCGGACTGGAAAATGTGAAAACGGTTGTGACCGGAGGATTGGGACGTATTATTGCAAATGAGACAACGTGTATCGATATTTATGATCCAAACCTTACTTTAAAAGGTATTTACCGCGTGTATAAAAAACAGAATCGGAAAATAAAATAGTATGATAAAAGCATTAAAAATAGGCAATGTGACATTGCCGAATAATTTAATACTGGCTCCTATGGCAGGCGTAACAGACCTGCCATTTCGCTTGTTATGCAAAGAGCAGGGAGCGGGGCTTTTGTGCATGGAGATGGTCAGTGCCAAAGCCATTATGTACAAAAACCGCAATACGCAGAGCCTTTTGGAGATTGATCCAAGAGAAAATCCGGTATCGTTACAGCTGTTTGGGTCAGATCCGGATATAATTTCGAATATTGCGCATGAGATTGAGGAGCGCCCTTTTGACCTGCTGGATATTAATATGGGATGTCCGGTGCCGAAAATCGTGAACAATGGTGAGGGATCGGCGCTGATGAAGACCCCGAAACTGGCGGGAGAGATTATTCGAAAGACGGTAAAAGCGATCAATAAACCGGTGACCGTAAAAATCCGTAAGGGATTCGACGATGATCATGTGAACGCGGTGGAGATGGCAAAGATCGCAGAGGATGCGGGAGCGGCAGCAGTAGCTGTGCATGGCCGCACGAGAGAACCGCTTTATTCCGGGAAGGCGGACTGGGACATTATCCGTCAGGTAAAAGAGGCGGTATCCATTCCGGTGATTGGAAACGGAGATTTGCTGACGGCAGAGGACGTGATCGCTATGGAGGAACAGACCGGATGTGATGGATTTATGATTGCCCGGGGAGCACAGGGAAATCCATGGATATTCAAGCAGATTTTGCACTATTTTGAGAGCGGAGAGCATTTACCGAAGCCTTCCATAGAAGAGGTGACACAGATGATTCTGCGGCATGCCAGGATGATGCTGGAGTTCAAAGGCGAGTACATTGGCATCCGTGAAATCCGTAAGCACGCAGCCTGGTATACCGCAGGTTATCCGAATTCGGCACGGCTTCGTGTGGCAATCAACAATGTGGAGTCGTTCGAGGCTTTGGAAGAGTTGCTTCTCGGCAATCTCAAAGAAACCGGAAACGGCGCAAAACCTTGACATTATGCGGTTGATTGGGTATAATACCTTAGTTAATTTATAGAGATACGTAGTTTTTAAATATTATTATAAAGCGGGGTAAAAGAAATGGATAAGAAAAATATCTTGACCTATGAAGGTCTGAAAAAACTTGAAGACGAGTTGCAGGATCTGAAAGTTGTAAAACGTAGAGAGATTGCACAGAAGATCAAAGAGGCCCGCGAGCAGGGTGACTTGTCCGAGAACGCAGAGTACGATGCAGCAAAGGATGAGCAGAGAGATATCGAGGCTCGTATTGAAGAAATCGAGAAGATCCTTAAGAATGCAGAAGTCGTTGTTGAGGAAGAAGTAGACTTAGACAAGATCAGCATCGGATGTAAAGTTAAGATTCTTGACTGTGAATTTGATGAAGAGTTAGAGTACAAACTTGTTGGTTCCACAGAGGCAAACAGCTTAAAGGGAAAAATCAGTAACGAGTCTCCAGTAGGCCGTGCACTGATCGGAAAGAAAGTTGGAGATACCGTAGTTGTCGAGACAGAAGCAGGAGAGCTCTCTTACAAGGTACTTGAAATCCAGAGATCAACAGTAGAATAGAAAGGAACGAAAGATGGCGGGAAATAATGCAAATCAGGGCGGCCAGCAGGATGTAAACCAGCTGCTGAAAGTTCGCCGCGAGAAGTTGGCAAATCTGCAGGAAGCAGGACAGGACCCATTTCAGATTACAAAGTATGATGTGACACACCATACTTCAGACGTAAAAGAAGTATATACAGCTCATGAAGACGAGCTTTTAGCAGGAAGACCGGAAGTTAATACAGACGGTATGGATGAGGCTGAGGCAAAAGAAGCTACAAAGAAAGAATATGAAGAGAGAAGAAGCATCATGGATGCATCTCCAATTCAGGTATCCATCGCTGGACGTATGATGTTCAAGCGTGTTATGGGTAAAGCATCTTTTGCAAATATTCAGGATTTAAAGGGAAGCATTCAGATTTACGTTGCACGTGACTCTATTGGTGAGGATTTATATGCAACATTCAAGAAGTCCGATATCGGTGATATCTGGGGTGTAAAGGGATATGCATTCCGTACAAAGACCGGAGAGATCTCTATCCATGCAGAAGAGATGACACTTCTTTCCAAGTCTTTACAGATTCTGCCGGAGAAGTTCCACGGACTGACCGATACCGATATGCGTTATCGTCAGAGATATATTGATCTGATCATGAATCAGGAGAGCAAGGAAGTATTCGTAAAGCGTTCTAAGATTCTCAAAGAGATCCGTAACTTCCTGGCTGACCGTGATTTCATGGAAGTTGAGACGCCGATGCTTGTTGCAAACGCAGGTGGTGCAGCAGCAAGACCATTCGAGACACACTACAATGCATTGAATGAAGATGTAAAGCTTCGTATTTCCCTTGAGCTTTACTTAAAGAGATTGATTGTTGGTGGTCTTGAGCGTGTATACGAGATTGGCCGTGTATTCCGTAACGAGGGTGTTGATACCCGTCACAATCCGGAATTTACACTGATGGAGCTGTATCAGGCATACACCGATTACGAAGGTATGATGGAACTGACAGAGTCTATGTTCCGTTACCTCGCTGAAAAAGTATGCGGATCAACAAAGATCTCTTACAACGGTGTAGAAATTGATCTTGGAAAGCCATTTGCACGTTTAACCATGAACGATGCAATCAAGAAATATACCGGTATTGATTTTGATCAGGTACCGGATGACGCAGCAGCAAAGAAGCTTGCAGATGAGTATCATATTGCATACGAAGAGCGTCATAAGAAGGGTGATATCATCAACCTCTTCTTCGAGGAATACTGCGAGAAGGAACTGATCCAGCCAACATTTATCATGGATCATCCAATCGAGATTTCTCCACTGACAAAGAAGAAACCAAGCGATCCTACCAAGGTAGAGCGTTTTGAGTTATTCTGTAATACATGGGAGATGTGTAATGCATACTCCGAGCTGAACGATCCGATCGATCAGCGTGAGCGTTTCGCAGCTCAGGATGCGAACGCAGCTGCTGGTGATGACGAGGCAGAGCACACTGATGAAGATTTCCTGAACGCACTGGAAATCGGTATGCCTCCTACAGGTGGTATCGGATACGGAATCGACCGTCTGGTTATGCTGTTAACCGACTCTGCAGCCATCCGCGATGTGCTTCTCTTCCCGACAATGAAACAGTTAGACAAATAAAATGCCGTAAAATCAAGGGTTTCAGAGGATGAGTTGTATACAACTACAACGCTTACTACAACAAATTCGTAAGTTGATATGAAGAAATATACGCTCAACTGACGGATTGCTGTAAATCATGCGAATGAAATCTAACGATATGGGTTACAATTAAATATGTGAATCGTAGACGAGCCCACTTATTCTTAAGTGGGCTTGACTATTACAAATCAAACCCTCCCGGGAATGTCAAAAGTAGTGAAAACAATCAGCATTTTGTCATGACCTGTGGAGGGTTTGTTATTCTTTTTGGAAGTATTTATGTTGAAACTAGGAATCGCTCCGAGTTGGCCATTTCGATAAATCTCCTTATAATTCCATAAAAGCTCTTAAAACCGCATGGCATAAGGCTTTGCGGAAAATTCTATCCCTATAAATCTTGATATAGATTCATAAAAATCATAAAAAAATGGCACTCCCGTGGCACTCGATGGCACTTACGGGAGTGTCGTCGGAACTTTATTAATTATCCCCAAATCAGCAAAATCGAATATAACGAAGGGCACTTAGCCTTAAGTGGCCTTGATTAACATAAAACAAACCCGTCCGGGAATGTCAATGACAGAGAAAATTACTCTGGTGATTGACGTGCCTGGGCGGGTTTGTTACGTAAAGGGTCGAAAAACCGTGTTACTATTCACAGTTAAATCAGGATATGAAATGAAGCTCACCTCATATGTGGGC